>NZ_JBQSWK010000016.1:0-102636 GCF_052377065.1 Brachybacterium sp. AOP42-C2-15 | reverse complement strand
CGTAATTGCGGGCAGAGCCCGATCATTCCGCGGCGTCGAGCTCCAGATCCACCATGAGCTCAGCAGCGATCGTCTCGAGCGCCTCACGGACATCGCCCTCATCGGCCGCGGCGGGCAGTCGCAGCTCGGCCTCCGCCTCGAAGAGCATGCCCCCGCCCTCCGGGGCTTCCCGGGTCCAGCTCCGCAGCCCGTCGATGGTGGCGCCCTGCGAGCGCAGTGCGGCGGTCACCTCACGGACCATCCCGGTGCGGTCCTGGCCCAGCAGATGCAGGCGCAGCGCCCGGTGAGGGCTCCCGGCGGGGCCGTCCGTCGTTCCCGCGGTCGCCTCCACCGCGAGACCGACCTCGTCGGCGAGTGCGGGGAGGGACTCCAGGAAGGCGCCGACGCGCTCATCAGGGAGGTCCACCTGCACGATCCCGGCGAACTTCCCCGCGAGCAGGGCGAGCTGGCTGTCGACCCAGTTGCCTCCCTGCTCGTCGACAGCAGCGGCGAGGGCTGCGACGAGGCCCGGGCGGTCGTCTCCGATGGCGGTCAGCAAGTAGGTCGTCATGCGCCCAGAGTAGCGCTCGAACCGGAGGCGGACCATGGAGTCCGTGATCAGACCCCTGATTTGTAGAGCCCATAGGTGTAGGCGTCGTAGATCGCCTCCCACGAGGCTTCGATGACGTTGGGGCCCACGCCCACGGTCTGGAACTCGAGCCCCCGCCCGGAGGTGCGCACCAGCACCCTGGTGGTGGCGTCCGTGCCGTGCTGGGCATCGAGGATGCGGACCTTGAAGTCGCGCAGCTCGAAGTCGTCGATCTCCGGGTGGTGCTCGCGCAGCGCCGCCCGCAGGGCGAGGTCCAGAGCGTTGACGGGTCCGTTGCCCTCGGCGATCGCGACCTCGCGGCGGCGGGGGCCCTCGCCTCCACCGACCAGCTTCACGGTCGCCTCGGATTCGAGGGTGCCATCGCGTCCGAGCTGCGAGGTGGCCCGCCAGGACTCCACGGTCGAATAGCTGGGTGCCCGCCCGAGCTCGTCGAGCAGGAGCAGCTCGAAGGAGGCGTCCGCGGCCTCATAGGAGTAACCGACCGACTCCCGCTGCTTGACGGTCGTGGCCAGGCGGGAGAGCAGCTCCGGGCGGTCGGCCAGGTCGAAGCCGAGCTCACGACCCTTGAGCTCGATGGAGGCGCGTCCGGCCATGTCGGAGATGATCATGCGCATGTCATTGCCGATCGTCCGGGGATCGGTGTGCTGATAGAGATCCGGATCGACCTTGATCGCGCTCGCATGCAGGCCCGCCTTGTGGGCGAAGGCGCTCGTGCCGACGTACGGGGCCCGCGCGTTCACCAGCATGTTGACGATCTCGCCGATCGCGTGGGCGATGCGGGTGGTCTCGGCGAAGTTCTCCGCCGGGACCAGGTCCATCCCCATCTTCAGCTGGAGGTCGGCCATGAGGGTGACCAGGTCGGCGTTGCCGGTGCGTTCACCGTAACCGTTGATGCAGCCCTGGACGTGGGTGATCCCGGCGCGCACCGCGGAGATCGCGTTCGCGACCGCGCAGCCGGTGTCGTTGTGGGTGTGGACGCCGAGTCGGGCGTCGTGCGCGCCGGCGGCCGCCAGCCGCTCCCGGAGCTCCTCGATGATCTCGGTGACCTGGTGCGGGAGCATCCCGCCATTGGTGTCGCACAGGACCATCACTGCGGCCCCGGCCTCGTGGGCGGCGAGCAGCACGGAGGTCGTGTACTCGGGGTCGTGCAGGAAGCCGTCGAAGAAGTGCTCGGCGTCGACGAACACCTCGCGGCCGAGCCCCACCAGGTGCTCCACCGTGTCCCGCACCATCGCGAGGTTCTCCTCGGCGGTGGTGCGCAGGGCGCCGGTGACGTGCCGGAGGTCCGACTTCGCGACCAGGGTGATGGTCGGGGCGCCCGAGTCCACGAGTGCCGCCACCTGGCGGTCCTCCCCCACTGCGACCCCGGCCTTGCGGGTCGCGCCGAAGGCGGCGAGCCGGGCGGTGCGCAGCTCGAGCTCGACTGCGGCACGGGCGAAGAACTCGGTGTCACGCGGCACAGCACCGGGCCATCCGCCCTCGATGTAGGTCACCCCGAGCTCGTCGAGATGGCGGGCCACGGCCAGCTTGTCCGTGACCGAGAGGGTGAGCCCCTCCTGCTGGGAGCCGTCACGCAGCGTCGTGTCGTAGAGGTGGAAGGCCTGGATCGGCGTCGTGGCGGGGCTGATCGTCATCGTGCGCTCAGACCAGCCGGGTCAGCCAGCTGTGACGGTCCGGGATCCGGCCGTACTGGATGTCGGTGAGCTCCTTGCGCAGGGCCAGCGTGACCTCGCCGGAGCCACCGTCCCCCACCGTCCAGGAACCGCCGTTGGCACGGAACTCCCCGATCGGGTTGATGACAGCGGCGGTGCCGCAGGCGAACATCTCGGTGATCTCGCCGCTGCCGAGCTGCTCGAGCACCTCGCTCATCACCAGGCGCTGCTCGATCACCGTAAGGCCGCGATCCTCCGCGAGGCGCAGGATCGAGGAGCGGGTGACGCCCTCGAGGATCGAGCCGGTCAGCGCCGGGGTCAGCAGGCGGCCGTCCCGGGTGATCGCGAAGACGTTCATCCCGGAGAGCTCGTCGATGCTGGTGTGGGTCTCGGAATCGAGGAAGAGCACCTCGTCGGCCCCCTGCTCGGCGGCCTCGTTCTTGCCCAGCAGCGAGGAGGCGTAGTTGCCGCCGCACTTCGCCGCGCCGGTGCCGCCGGCTCCGGCGCGCGCGTACTCATCGGTGATCCACACGACCAGCGGCTGCACGCCACGCGGGAAGTACGGGCCGGCCGGGGAGGCTATCACGTAGTAGTCGACCGTGCGGGAGGCCCGCACGCCGAGAAACTCCTCGCTCGCGAACATGAAGGGCCGCAGATACAGCGACTCCTCGCTGGTGGCCTCGGGCACCCAGGGCTCATCGGCCGCAGTGGCGGCTTTCAGCGAGGCCAGGAAGTCCTCCACCGGCAGCTCGGGCAGCGCGAGCCGACGTGCTGAGCGCTGCATGCGTTCGGCGTTGGCCTCGGGACGGAAGGTCCACACCGAGCCGTCGGCATGGCGGAAGGCCTTGAGGCCCTCGAAGATCTCCTGGCCGTAGTGGAGCACCGCCGCGGCCGGCGAGAGCTGCAGCGGGCCGAAGGGCACCACCTCGGCGTCGCCCCAGCCACCGTCCGCGGTCCAGCGGGCGTGCACCATGAAGTCGGTGTAGTGCTGGCCGAAGCCCGGATCGGCGAGGATCTGCGCGCGCTCGTCGTCGCCGACGCGGCGAGTGGTGCTGGTCTGGGTGAAGTCGAGCGCGCTCACGGGATTCTCCTCGTTGCAGGGGGCAGTGTCAGTGTGTCAGGGTCCGGCGCTCAGCGCCCGGAGATCGCGGCGACCAGGTCGTCGCCGATCTGCGCAGTCCCACGGGCGGAGAGCTCCTCGGAACCGGCACGGGCGGCGAGGTCGTTCTCGACCGCGGCACGCACGGCGGCGGCCGGCTCGACATGCCCCAGGTGGTCCAAGAGCAGCGCGATCGAGAGCACCGTGGCGGTGGGGTCGGCGAGATCCTTGCCGGCGATGTCGGGGGCCGAGCCGTGGACCGGCTCGAACATCGAGGGGAAGGCACCGGTGGGGTTGATGTTGCCGCTCGCCGCGATGCCGATCCCGCCGCCGACGGCAGCCGCGAGGTCGGTGACGATATCTCCGAAGAGGTTGTCGGTGACGATGACGTCGAAGCGGGACGGATCGGTGACCAGGTAGATCATCATCGCATCGACGTGGGCGTAGTCCACCTCGACCTCCGGATGCTCGGCGCCGACCTGCTCGACGATGCGGCGGTAGAGGTGACCGGCGTGGACCAGCACGTTGTGCTTGTGGACCAGCGTGAGCTTCTTCCGGCGTGCCTCAGCCTGCGCGAAGGCGTAGCGCACCACGCGCTCGACACCGACGGCGGTGTTGAGGGAGACCTCGGTGGCGACCTCGAGCTCCGTGCCGGTGCGCAGCGAACCGCCGTTGCCGACGTAGGGGCCCTCGGTGCCCTCGCGGACCACTACGAAGTCCATCTCCCCGGGATCCGCCAGGGGCGAGACGACGCCGGGGTAGAGCTTGGTGGGGCGGAGGTTGACGTAGTGGTCGAAGGCGAAGCGGAGCTTGAGCAGCAGGCCGCGCTCGAGCACGCCCGAGGGCACGCCGGGATCGCCGACGGCACCCAGCAGGATCGCGTCGTGCTCCGCCAGCCGCGCCATGTCCTCGTCGGTGAGGGTCTCACCGGTGCGATGCCAGCGGCCCGCGCCGAGGTCGAAGTCGGTGGTCTCGACGCTGACGCCGGCGGGCTCGAGGGCGGCGCGCAGGGCGCGCAGTCCCTGGGGGACGACCTCCTGGCCGATGCCGTCACCCTCGATGACGGCGAGCTTCAGGACGGATGACAGGGCAGGGGCGCTGGGGGTGCTCATGGCAGGACTCCGGTTCTTCGGGAAGCGATCAGTAGACGAGGTCGACGGCGTGGATGGACCGTGCGTCGATCGTGGCGCCGAGCTCCTCGGCGAACTCGCGGTCCACGGACTCGTCGAGGTTCAGGACCACCAGCGCCTCGGCGCCGCGGGTGCTGCCGGCGCGGGAGACCTGCATGCCGGCGATGTTGATCCCGGCCTCGCCGAGACGGAGCCCGTACTTGCCGATCAGGCCCGGGCCGTCCTCATAGCGGATGATCAGCAGGTGGTCGCTCATCGCGACATCCAGCGCATGGCCGAACACCTCGGTGAGCTTGTGCTCCTGCTCGACGCCGCTGAGGGTGCCGGAGACCGTGACGACGGAGCTGTCGCGCAGGGTGCCGCGCAGGGTGACCACGTTGCGGAAGCGCTCGGAGTTCTCGTCGGTGACCAGCTTCACGGTGATGCCGCGCTCCTCGGCGAGGACGGGTGCGTTGACGTAGCTGACCTGCTCGGTGACCACGGAGCGGAACACTCCGCGCAGGGCGGAGAGCTTCAGAGCGGTGACGTCGTGGGTGGCGATCTCGCCGTGCACTTCGATATCGAGCAGCTCGGGAGCCTCCCCGGCGAGGGCTGTGAACAGCTGGCCGAGCCGGTCGGCGAGGGCGACGCCCGGACGCACCAGGTCGTCGATCGCGCCACCGGCGACGTTGACCGCGTCGGGGACCAGCTCGCCGGCCAGGGCCAGGCGCACGGACTTCGCGACGGCGACGCCGGCCTTCTCCTGGGCCTCGACGGTCGAGGCGCCCAGGTGCGGGGTGAGGGTGACGGTGTCGAGCTCGAGCAGACGCTTCGCGGTCTCGGAGGCCGACGGGGGCTCGGAGGTGTACACGTCCAGTGCTGCACCGGCGATGCGGCCGCTGCTGAGCGCGTCGAACAGCGCCTCCTCGTCGATCAGACCACCACGGGCGGCGTTGACCACGTGCAGGGAGGGCTTGGCGAGCGCGAACTGCTCGGCGCCGATCAGGCCGGTGGTCTCGGGCGTCTTCGGCATGTGGACGGTGACGACGTCCGCCTCGCCCATCAGCTCGTCGAGCTCGACCACGCGAGCCCCGAGCTCGGCGGCCCGGGCATGGTTGACGTAGGGGTCGTAGGCCAGCAGGTTCACACCGAAGGGGCGCAGCCGTTCAGCGACTAGCTGGCCGATGCGGCCGAAGCCCACCACACCCACCGTCTTGCCCAGCAGCTCGACGCCGGTGAGCTGCTTGCGCTCCCACTTCCCGGCCTTCACCGAGGCGTCGGCGCGACCCAGATTGCGCATCGAGGCCAGGATCAGCGCGACGGCGAGCTCGGCGGCGGAGGTGATGTTCGAGGTCGGAGCGTTGATGACCATGACGCCCGCGCTGGTGGCGGCGGGCACGTCAACATTGTCCAGACCCACACCGGCTCGCGCGACGACCTTCAGCTGCTTCGCCGCGGCGTAGACCTCGGCATCGACCTGGGTCGCGGAGCGGACCATCAGGGCGTCGGCCTCCTGGACCGCCGCCAGCAGGGCGGGGCGGTCGGTGCCGTCCACATTCCTGACCTCGATGTCGGGCCCCAGGACCTCGACGGTCGCGGGCGACAGCTCTTCTGCGATGAGCACGACGGGACGCGTCACGGGAACTCCTCCGGTAAGGATGGTTGTCGTCGCACGCATCCTCGGGGGCGACGGGTACCGGGACAGCTTAAACCGCTGTCCGCCATGCGGTCATGCCTGTCAGGATGCGAGACGCCGTCAGGGTTCACGGCGGAGACCAGCTCAGCATCACGGCCTCGATCTCCACGGTCTCGAGGTCCTCGTTCTTGGTCCCGTCCTCGAGGCCCGCCCGGAATTCTCGGCTGCTACTGCTCGTACGCGATCGGGGGTGCTGGGGGCGTCGGCACCGGAGTCCCCAGTTCACGCCTGCTGAGAGGCCTGCGGAGCTCCTCTATCGCTTCGACGACGCGCTTGGATGCCCCACCGCGGACGCCTCCGAAGACCGCCTCCGTACGTGCCGCGTACGGCTCGGGGACACGGAAACCCTGTTCAGCGACCTCCGCGCCCTCGGCGATCACCCCGGCGACGTCGCCGACGACCGGACCGAATCCGAACCCTTCATAGTCGAAGTACCCGGGGCGACCGATGTGCCCTCCACTGAGGAAGTCACCCCTATCGAACTGGAAGTAGATCACGGGTCGCTCCGCCACGGCTGCATCAAAGGCGATGGATGAATAGTCCGTCACCACGACCGCCGCGCCCGCGATCATCTCCTGCACATCCGCCTCCGCATAGGAGACCACTCGCACGTGGGGCGGAAGATCGAACCCGCCCAGATATGGCTCCAAATTCGGGTGGGGCATGAATACGATCTCCACAGCGTGCCGGTCGCCGAGTCCCTGAAGTTCCTGCGACGAGGCGAGAGACCTCCACTCTGTCGCGAACTGAGACTCGAAGAACAGTGGGTTGAGGGCTCGCTCCCCCGTCCCCGCCTTCACGGCGCCGGAGAAATACGCACGCCAGGTCGGCATCAGCAAAATGTGCTTGCGTGAACTGCGCTGGTCGCTCACGCGAGATATCTTGACGAGTCGATCATGGCGCGGGAAGCCCGTCCGGACCACTTCTTTCGTCGTAAAAATGTAATTCGAACCATCTCCCGCTATCGAATCCCTCTCATCCCGGGACGCCGTCACCACGAGGTCCACGGTTTTCGTATTCAGCCAGCGGGACAGGTCTGCTTGCGTCACACCGTGCTGCAGGAAGACATATTTCCATCGCCAACCGCCTCGCCGCGCGAACGGCTCCACCACGTACTGGTCGATATGGGAGGAGATCATATGGGTCGCATTGAGGCAGAGAATCATCCAGAGCAGGCTGCCGTGCGGGATCAGGCGCTTGAAACCTTCAGCGCGGAGCCTGTCCCAGTCGGGCGATCCCTTCTTCACCACGAACCAGGCATTTATTTCTCGACGGCTCGAGCGGAGGTACCGAAAGAGATGCTCTGCGTTGTCGTGCGCGTTCTGGCTGCGGTCCATGAGCACCCAGGCGTCGCGGAACATTTTCTTGAACGGCGGCCTGACCGCGAGCATCTCTGCTCGTCTCAACTTCTTCTGGCCATCGGTCAGCTTCTGCTTACGAGTCTTCGAGTGCCGGGAGACTTCGATGACGTTCGCGGCGCCGCGCTGGTCCTGCTTGCGCATCCGACGAACCTGCGCAGGCCGCACAGCAGTCATCGCTCCGCCGGGCCATTGCGAGGTGAGGGGGACCGACTGCCCATCAAGACGGACGCTCAATGTCCCGTTCAGCGGAACCCACAGCACGCGCTCGTGCAGCAGGGTGCGTCGCAGGTACGTGAAGTCGCGCGTCTTGGCATGGCGGGGCTCGACGGGTCGACCGCCGACGCGAATCTCTTCCTCCGGTGATGCTCCGGTGAAGTGATACACGAGTTTGACGAGACCCTTCTCCTCGTCGACTCCATCGATGACTACTGCATCCCAGCGCCACGGATGCTCTGCATAGCCATGCACCATCGCCTCCCGCTGCGCGGTCGTCCGCTTGACATCGGAGTATCCCTCGATGTTCATCGGATCAAGCATGCGCAGGGCAGCGCCTGCGAGCTGATGGTAGCGATCGCACGTCTCGAGGCTCAGCGGACGATAGGTCCCGTGGAGCGCGTCCTCGTTGCGGTAGATCCACGTCAGGTCATAGATCACCTCATACTGCACCCAATCCGGAACACGGCCCTTCCGCTCGATGGCGTGATGGAGGAGGTCCAGGGTGCCGAACTCAAGGACGTCCGTGTACCTACGAGGGTCAGTCTTGGCGTTCTGCATGGTCGAGCTGCCGTCGCCGCGACGCCGATAGTGGTACTGCGCGGTGTCCAAGAAGGCGACGACGGGACGGTCGAATTCGAGAAGGTACTTGGCCAGCAGATGCGCATCTTCGAACACCGGCCGCACTCGGACATCAAAAAGGAGATCAGCTTTCCGGAGCACGTCGACGCGGAGGCACGAAGACGCCACATGCATGTGGAAGTTCCGCGGGTACCGTTCGAGATCGACGCTCCGGTTCCCGCTCGCGAATCGGAACCTCAGCGCATGGCTGTCCCCTCTGTCGGGTTCGTCCTCCCAGTAGTCGATGTGGTGCCCCGCCACCAGCTCGACATCGTCATCGCTCTCCAGATACTTCGAGATCTCTGTGAAGAACGCTGCGTCGAGGAAGTCGTCAGGATCGGTGAACGTCACCCAGTCCTCATCCTGCAGGTGACCGATTCCCGTGTTGCGCGCCGCTGCTTGACCAGCGTTCTCCTGGTGGATCACCTCGACCCGGATGTCGGTGAGGCGCGCCCACTCCTCGCAGAGCGCCTCGGAGCCGTCGAGCGATCCATCATTGACCAGAACAACCCGTATCCGGTCATGCGGATACGTCTGGGCATCCAACGACGCAAAGTACTCCGGCAGGTACGAAGAGACGTTGTAGACGGCGGAGATGATGGCAAAACGTGGATGTGGCATTGACTCTCTTCGGAACGCGCGGCGATGGGGTCCTTGGTCGTCGACATGGCGGAGGCCTCATGTCATGGAGAACTACGTCCTGCACTCGAAACGAGAAGGTGCGGGAAAATAATTGTCCAGGAAGGCTTGAACGAATCTGTCAGGAATGGGCCTCGCCCCCGGCACCGGCGCATCATTCACACAGATGGCATCCCGATCGCGCTTCTCAGAGAAACCGTTGAATACTGGGATGAATGAGTCGTCCAGGACGTTCAGATAGGTGTATCTCAACTGGCCGGGCACTGCGCGGGCCGTCGACTGCGCATAGTAGTGATGCAGCTGGTCAGCGACGATGTCATCGTGGTGGCGGAACTGCGACCTGGTGGTCATCTCGTACGCCTCGTCGAAGAGCTCCTCCAGCTCGTACAGCACGCTGCGGAGCATGGGATGGGGGGTGTGCTTGATGGCGCGGGAGACGTTGACCCCAGTCGCATCCACCATGAGCTGCCGGATATTCGCTGTGATGTTCAGATGCGGCTCGTGCTCCACGGAGGGATCGATGAAGGGGCGGCGATTGTTGGACGGTGAGACGAGCGCGAGCCCGGAACCGGTGAAGAACTGCTCCGGAGTGACGGGGCGCGTGAGCATCACGTCGTCATTCATGTAGAGGAAATGCTCGCTCAGCCCCTCAATATGGTGGAGCCTGCTGATGATGGCATTCGAGTTGAACACCGGCAGTCGCCCATCGTCCGGAAAAATATCCCGGTGGTCGACGATCGTGATCTTCGCGTCCTCGCTGTCCAGCCATGCTGGCTGCTGCTGGTCGGTCACCAGATAGACGTGACGCACCCACGGCGCGAAGTCGTCGAGCGATCGCAGCGAGTATCTCAGCTCATCGCGCGATCGAAAACGAGCAGGATCAGTAGCTTCTGCGTGGAGCTCGGGCGAGTCCTCTGCTCCGGCAGTCCTCGCCTTCCGAACGAGCCACGCAGGGTCGGAGCCGTCGACCCAGGTATAGACCACGTCGATCGGGAACCTGACGTCATCCAGCATCGGTTGCAAGAAGACTTGCGGGATCTTTACGTCACGGCCGTCCCGCTCAGCGGTGACCAGGCGGGACGCTTCCGCTCCCAGGGTTCGAGCTGCCCTGTTCTCGCGCGGCGCCGTCACAGTGTCATCGACCGGGTCGGTCTCCCAGAATTCGATATCGCAGCCGTAGGCTAGAGCCAGTTTTCGGTCGCTTCCATCGAACATGAGGCACTCTGAGATGCGCCAGACGCCGGAGTCATCGAGACCGTCTTCCCAGCGCACGATTCCTCCGAGTGCGTATTCCGACCCCTTGGACAGTGCATCCGTGATCCGCAACGCGGCTCCGTGGGCGCTGTCCTGCGCACCCTTCTCCAGGGCCGCTCGAACCTGTGCTCTTGAATCGAGGTGCACCGCGATGACGCGCCGCCCCCGGTGGCCCACCCCGTCGACCCACCACCACGGGATACCGGCTCTCTCCAGCAGGTCGACGACGAGCTCGAAGTTGCGCGCGTACACCTCGCGGTCGAGCATGGCGGGGACGCGATGCCAGTGGGCGCTGCGGTACGTGACGAGGTCCGGACCGATCATCGAAGAAGGCACGGATCTCGAAGAGCGCACGGTCGTGGCAAGAGATCTGGAGCGCTGCACGGATCGTTGCACCGCGTTGCGGGTTGTGCGCGCCGCGTCCCATGCCACGGTGTCGCGCACGGGGTCCATCAGTCGGCTGGATCGCACCCGCTCGAACAGGTTCATCGCCACGACTACGTCTTCTCTCGCTCCACTCGGCCCGATGCGGTCAGCATGGGGATCGATCGTCTCCACGTTGCTGATACCCGTCGATCGTAAACGTTCACCGGGAGTTCATTCCGCATTGACCTCCCCCGGCGCGGTGCGGCGGCAGAACAGTTCGACGGGTTGCACGGTGCGCATATGCGAACGGCGGGCGCACCCTGAGGGAGCGCCCGCCGTCGCGGCAGAAGAGGTCGATCAGCGCGCGGCGCTGCCCTCGGTGTAGTCCGAGTCGACAGCCTGGGCGCTCCAGGAGAACATCTTGCGCAGGTCCTTGCCGACAACCTCGATCTGGTGCTTCGCCTCGGTCTCGCGGAGCTCCTTGAACTCCGGCGCGCCGGCGTCCTGATCCTCGATGAAGCGCTTGGCGAAGGCACCGCTCTGGATGTCCGCGAGGACGTCCTTCATGGCCTTCTTGGTGTCGGCCGTGACGACGCGCGGGCCGGAGACGTAGTCGCCGTACTCGGCGGTGTCGGAGATCGACCAGCGCTGCTTGGCGATGCCGCCCTCGAACATGAGGTCGACGATCAGCTTGAGCTCGTGGAGCACCTCGAAGTAGGCGATCTCCGGCTGGTAGCCCGCCTCGGCGAGGGTCTCGAAGCCGGCCTGGACCAGGTGGCTCATGCCGCCGCAGAGCACAGCCTGCTCACCGAAGAGGTCGGTCTCGGTCTCCTCGGTGAAGGTGGTCTTGATGACGCCGGCGCGGGTGCCGCCGATGCCCTTGGCGTAGGAGAGCGCGAGGTCCCAGGCACCGCCGGTGGCGTCCTGCTCGACCGCGACGATGTCCGGGATGCCGCGACCGGCGACGTACTCGCGGCGCACGGTGTGGCCGGGGGCCTTCGGAGCGATCAGCAGCACGTCGACGCCCTCGGGGACCTCGATGTAGCCGAAGCGGATGTTGAAAGGGCATCCGCGTCCTTCACCGCTGCCAGCAGGGCGGGGCGGTCGGTGCCGTCCACATTCCTGACCTCGATCTCGGACCCCAGGACCTCGACGGTCGCAGGTGACAGCTCTTCGGCGATGAGCACGACGGGACGCGTCACGGGAACTCCTCCGTTAAGGATGGTTGTCGTCGCACGCATCCTCGGGGGCGACGGGTACGGAGACAGCTTGAACCGCTGTCCGCCATACGGTCACACCATTCAGGATGCGAGACGCCGTCCGGGGACGAGGCGCGCTCAGGATTCGAGGCGGAGTCCGGCCAGCAGCTGGTGGGCGACGGTCGGGGCCTCCTCCTCGGTGAGGTCGTGGATCTGCACGCTGAAGTACTCCTGCTCGCGGTGGATGAGCACCTGGACGGAGAGCGTGGAATCCAGCCCCGGGCCCACCGCGACCACGGCGAGGTCGGCGCCGGGCACTTCGACCTGCGCGACGTGGTCCCGGGCCGCCAGCGGGTACGGGGACGGGACGGGGAACCCGGCGCGCATGACCGAGCCGCGGCGCCGTCCTCCCTGGAAGACGATCCCCACCTCGGTGACAGCGGGCTCACCGAGGTCGGGCGGCAGCTGGAGGGTCAGGCTCCGCACGGTGTGCTCGCGCCAGTCCTCCCCCGCTGCCGTGCCCTGGACCACGGGCAGCGAGCTCGGATCCTCGATGTGCACGCTGGGCGCGGAGTTCACCGAGTACACCATCAGCACATGGCCGCCGTCCTCGGAGAACCCGAGGCCATAGCTCACGGCCCGCACGAGCGGCCGCTCCTCCCCCGACGCCCGCACCGGGAGGGCTCCGCGCACGGAGGCCAGGAAGAGGATGCCGGAGAACTCGGCGCTGTCGAGGCGCTCGACCTCGGTGACGGCCTCGAGGATGCGCATCCGAGGGCCGTCCTCCGGGTACTCCAGGGGCTCGAGGTCATACATCTCCGGCACCCCGGTGTCCGGTCCCGAGGCGCCGGAGACCGGCACCGCTGCGAAGAGCTCGTCGAAGGCGGACTCGTCATAGCCCTCGAGGCCGAAGGCTTTCACGAGGGCGGCCCCGACTTCGTCGGAGCGGGAGTTGTCGGCCTCGAGCAGCAGGGGCGTGTCGAAGATCTCGAGGATCGCCTGCACGAGCACTCCCGTGGCGGCGCCGACCACCTGCTCATGCCCGCCGAACGCCTCCTCGGCGCGTTCATCGATGCTCCGCGGCAAGGCGGTGAAGATCGGCGAGTCCTCGGGGAATCCGGGCGACCACCAGGTGCCGTAGCGGTCCTCGCGCTCGAGAGAGCCCTTCTCGGTGCCGAACTCGGCGTCGGCCGCGGCGGTGTCGAGCTCGACGAGGTCGAGGTCCTCCTCGCTCGCCCAGCCATCGAAGGTGGTGCCGGGCTCCGCAGGCGGCTCTTCGGCGGGCTCGCCGCCGCCGTCGCTCGCTCCCCCGTCGCCTTCGGCGCTCGGCGACGTCTCCGCCTCCTCGTCACCGCCGCCGAGGCCGGGCAGCAGCGAGCAGGCGCTCGCCGTGGTCACCAGACCCAGGGCCCCCAGGCCCGCCAGCGCCGTGCGTCGCGTGGTCCTGCGCTGTGACATGCCGTGCTCCCTCTGCCCCGTGCGGGCGTGTTCCTGTACATCTGTCTGTCGGCGTTCATGATGCATGAAGAGCAGCGGCGGGCGCACCTCGAGAGGTGCGCCCGCCGTCGCGGCAGAAGAGGTCGATCAGCGCGCGGCGCTGCCCTCGGTGTAGTCCGAGTCGACAGCCTGGGCGCTCCAGGAGAACATCTTGCGCAGGTCCTTGCCGACAACCTCGATCTGGTGCTTCGCCTCGGTCTCGCGGAGCTCCTTGAACTCCGGCGCGCCGGCGTCCTGATCCTCGATGAAGCGCTTGGCGAAGGCACCGCTCTGGATGTCCGCGAGGACGTCCTTCATGGCCTTCTTGGTGTCGGCCGTGACGACGCGCGGGCCGGAGACGTAGTCGCCGTACTCGGCGGTGTCGGAGATCGACCAGCGCTGCTTGGCGATGCCGCCCTCGAACATGAGGTCGACGATCAGCTTGAGCTCGTGGAGCACCTCGAAGTAGGCGATCTCCGGCTGGTAGCCCGCCTCGGCGAGGGTCTCGAAGCCGGCCTGGACCAGGTGGCTCATGCCGCCGCAGAGCACAGCCTGCTCACCGAAGAGGTCGGTCTCGGTCTCCTCGGTGAAGGTGGTCTTGATGACGCCGGCGCGGGTGCCGCCGATGCCCTTGGCGTAGGAGAGCGCGAGGTCCCAGGCACCGCCGGTGGCGTCCTGCTCGACCGCGACGATGTCCGGGATGCCGCGACCGGCGACGTACTCGCGGCGCACGGTGTGGCCGGGGGCCTTCGGAGCGATCAGCAGCACGTCGACGCCCTCGGGGACCTCGATGTAGCCGAAGCGGATGTTGAAGCCGTGGGCGAAGGCGAGCGCCTTGCCCTCACCGAGGTGCGGCTGGATCGACTCGGCGTAGACCTTCCGCTGATCCTGGTCCGGGGTGAGGATCATGATCAGATCCGCCCACTCGGAGACCTCGGCGACGGTGCCCACGCCCAGGCCCTGCTCCTCAGCCTTCGCACGGGACTTCGAGCCCTCGCGCAGGCCCACCCGGACCTCGACGCCGCTGTCGCGCAGGTTCAGCGCGTGGGCATGGCCCTGGGAGCCGAAGCCGACGATCGCGACCTTCTTGCCCTGGATGATGGACAGGTCGGCGTTGTCGTCGTAGAAGATCTCAGCCACGTTGTGCTCCTTCGTGTTCGGGGTGCGGGCGACAGGTCGATCCTATCGCCGAGTGTCTTACGTTGTGAGAGGCCGTCTCAGTCCTGGAGACTCAGGTCCGGAGTTCCAGCCCTGGAGGTTCAGCCCTGGAGTTTCAGCCCTAGAGGTTCAGCCCGGGCGTTTCAGCCCAAGAGGCTGCGGTCGGTGATCGCGCGTCCACCCCGACCGATCGCGACCTCGCCGGACTTCACTATCTCGCGGATGCCGAAGGACTCGAGCATCCCCAGCAGCGCGCTGAGCTTGTCCTGGGTGCCGGTGGCCTCGACGGTCACCGAGTCGGCGGCCGCATCGACCACCTTGGCCCGGAACATCTGCACGATCTCCAGCACCGAGGTGCGGGTCGAGTTGTCCGCAGTCACCTTGATCAGGATGAGTTCGCGCTGGACCGTGGACCGGGCGTCGAGCTGGACGATCTTGAGCACGTTCACCAGCTTGTTCAGCTGCTTGGTGATCTGCTCGAGACGCCGCTGATCGACGTCGACCACCACGGTGATGCGGGAGATCTCCGGGTGCTCGGTTGGTCCGACCGCGAGCGAGGAGATGTTGTACCCGCGGCGCGAGAAGAGCGCGGTGACGCGGGTGAGCGCACCGGGCTTGTTCTCCACCAGGACCGAGAGGGTCTGGTTCTCGGGGGTCATGACGTAATCGGACGTGCTCGTCGGGTTTCCTGCGCCCGCAGAGCTTCCGGCGTTCATTGCACTCATGGCGTTCATGATCAGATGTCCCTCTCCCACTCGGGGCTCATGCCCTGCGCGATCTGGATCTCGTCGTTGGAGACGCCGGACGGCACCATCGGCCAGACCATCGCGTCGGCGCTGACGGTGAAGTCCACGATCACCGGGCGATCGTTGATCTCCATCGCCTGCTGGATGGTCGCGTCGATGTCCTCGTCCCGCTCGCAGCGCAGTCCGGCGCAGCCATAGGCGTCGGCGAGCTTGACGAAGTCGGGGATCCGGCGGGAGCCGTGCCCGGTGTTCAGGTCGGTGTTGGAGTAGCGCTTGTCGTAGAACAGGTTCTGCCACTGGCGCACCATGCCGAGGCTCGAGTTGTTGATGATCGCGACCTTGATCGGGATGTTGTTGATGACGCAGGTGGCGAGCTCCTGGTTGGTCATCTGGAAGCAGCCGTCGCCGTCGATGGACCACACCACCTTGTCCGGCTGACCCACCTTGGCACCCATCGCCGCCGGCACCGAGTAGCCCATGGTGCCCAGGCCCCCCGAGTTCAGCCAGGTGTAGGGGTTCTCGTACTTGATGAACTGGCTGGACCACATCTGGTGCTGGCCCACCCCTGCGACATAGATGGAGTCCGGTCCGGAGATCGCTCCGATGCGCGAGATCACCTTCTGGGGTGCGGTGAAGCCGTCCTCGGTCTCGGTCCAGCCCAGCGGGTAGTTGTCCCGGAGCATGTCCAGGGTGTTCCACCAGGTCTCGTAGTCACGGGTGTCGTCGGCCGCGATGCGATCCCGCAGCTCGGCGGTCAGAGCGCGGGCGATCTCGGCGGCCTGGCCGACGATCGGCACATCTGCCTCACGGTTCTTCGAGATCTCCGCCGGGTCGATGTCGGCGTGGACGATCTTCGCGCCGGGTGCGAAGGACTCCAGCACGCCGGTCACGCGGTCGTCGAAGCGGGCCCCGATGTTGACGATCAGATCGGAGCGCTGCAGGGCCGAGACCGCGGAGACGGTGCCGTGCATGCCCGGCATGCCCAGGTGGCTGGGGTGGGAGTCGGGCAGTGCGCCGCGGGCCATCAGCGTGGTGACGAAGGGGGCGCCGGAGACATCGATCAGCTCGCCGACCTCCTCGGTCGCACGGCCGCGCAGCACACCGCCGCCGAGCAGGAAGACGGGGCGCTTGGCTGCCATCAGCAACGAGACCGCCTCACGGATCTGCTTGCTGTGCGGGCGCGGGTCGGGGCGGTAGCCGGGCAGATCGAGCGCTTCGGGCCACTCGAAGGTGGTCATCGCCTGCTGGGCGTCCTTGGTGACGTCCACCAGCACCACGCCGGGTCGACCGGTCGATGCGATGTGGAAGGCCTGCTTGATCACCTTGGGGATGTCCTCCGCCTTGGAGACCAGGAAGTTGTGCTTGGTGACCGGCATCGTCATACCGACGATGTCCGCCTCCTGGAAGGCATCGGTGCCGATGAACATGGAGCCGACCTGGCCCGTGATCGCCACCATCGGGATCGAGTCCATCTGGGCATCGGCGATCGCCGTGATGAGGTTGGTCGCGCCGGGACCGGAGGTCGCCAGGCACACACCGACCTTGCCCGTGGCGTGGGCATAGCCGCTGGCCGCATGCCCGGCACCCTGCTCATGGCGAACCAGCACATGACGGAGGCCTTCGGCGTCCATCAGCGGGTCGTAGGTCGGCAGGATCGCACCGCCGGGAAGGCCGAAGACGACCTCTGCCCCGGCAAGCTTGAGGGACTCGACCAGCGCCTTGGCACCGGTCATCTGCTGTCCGTTCATCGGAACTCCTTCGTCGTCTCGGACGGTGGGCATGGCGGTGAACTGCTGCGTGGACCTCCTCGTCCCTCCGCCGTGCTGTCGCCGACGCACGAAAAAGCCCCTCCGCCAGGGACTCGGGAGGGGCGCGGATGACAGCTCGTAGTGACGAGGGGCGTCAGCCGCGCTCGGTAACTACGAGAAGGATCTTCTGCATGCCGACAGATTAGGCCTTTTCACAGCGCAGAGGCCACCTGTCCGGATTGCGAGACCGGGCGGACAGCAGGGTCGTGCCGCGCCACCCGCGGCGCCCTGCCGGACCGACGAAGGTCCTGCGGAGAGCGCATTTCGTCGTCTACCTTATGAGCGACGCCACCCGGCCCCCGAGAGGTTCGAGAACAGCAGCCATGAGCACCCCAGGACACTCCCCACTCATCGCCCCCGCGGAGCACGCGCCGCTGGCCGATCAGCGCATCGTCGTGATCGGTGGCGGCATGACCGGTCATCGCTTCGCCGCGCGCCTTCGCGCGCAGGACCCCGAGGGGCGGTGGACGCTCACCGTCATCGGCGAGGAGCCACAGCAGCCCTACGACCGGGTGCACCTGTCGAACTGGTTCGCCTCCCGCAACGCCGACCTGCTCTCCCTGGACGTCTCCGTCTGGGAGGACCCGCGCATCAGCCTGCTCACCGGGGACAAGGCCGAGACGATCGACCGGGTCGCCGCTCACGTGACCACGACGTCCGGCACCACCATTCCCTACGACCGGCTGATCCTCGCCACCGGCTCCTGGGCCTGGGCGCCGCGTGCCGACGGAAGCGAGCTGCCGGGGATCTTCTCCTATCGCACCGTGGGCGACGTCGAGCAGATCGCCGAATGGGTGGCGCTCCGCGAGAAGACGCTGGGACGCCAGGTCCGCGGCGTTGTGGTCGGCGGCGGCGTGCTGGGCCTCGAGGCCGCGGCCGCGCTGCAGGATCTCGGTGCCGCCTCGACCGTGGTCGAGTTCGCCGACCGGGTGATGGCGGTCCAGCTCGACCAGGGCGGCGGGGAGATGCTGCGCCTGCTGATCCAGGACAAGGGCATCGACGTGCGCACCGGGGTCGGCGCCTCCCGCTTCCAGCCCGCCGGGGACGGACAGGTCGGCACCGCAGTGCTCTCCGACGACTCCACCCTCGACGCGGACGTGGTCATCTTCTCCACCGGCATCCGCCCCCGGGACCGGCTCGCCCGCGAGGCGGGGCTCGCGATCGGCGAGCGCGGCGGCGTGGTCGTCGGCGATTCCTGCCAGACCTCCGACCCCGCGATCTGGGCGATCGGCGAATGCGCCTCCTTCCAGGAGGCCTGCGCCGGGCTCATCGCCCCGGGCAACGACATGGCCGATGTGGTCGTGGACCGCTTCCTGGGCGGCACCCGCACCCATCAGCGCAAGGACGACGGCACCAAGCTCAAGGGAGTGGGGGTGGACGCCGCCGCCTTCGGCGACGTCAACGCCGTCACCGCCGGAGCCCTCGAGGTCGCCTTCGTTGACCCCGTGAACCGCAAGTACCGCAAGCTGGTGATGTCCGATGATGCGAAGGTGCTGCTGGGCGGCGTGTTCGTGGGAGACATCGAGCTGTTCTCCCAGCTGCGCCCTCTGATCGGCCGCGCCCTGGGCGCGGACCCGTCGGCCGTGATCGCCCCCGAGGGCGGGGACGCGATGGCCGATGCCGAGCTGCCCGACGATGCGGTGGTCTGCTCCTGCAACAACGTCTCCGCAGGCACCATCCGCGCCTCGGTGACCGAGCATGGCTGCACCACGCTCGGCGAGGTCAAGGAGTGCACGACCGCGGGCACGGTGTGCGGCTCGTGCGTGCCCACCCTGACGAAGCTGCTGAACAAGGAGCTCGAGCGCTCTGGCATCGCGGTCTCCACCGCGATGTGCGAGCACTTCGCCCATTCCCGCGCCGAGCTGTACCAGCTGGTCAAGGAGGGCGGTCAGCAGACCTTCACCGAGATCGTCACCGCCTTCGGCCGGGGCCGCGGCTGCGCGGTGTGCAAGCCCGTCGTCGCCTCGCTGCTGTCGAGCCTCGGCACCACCTCCGGGCGCCTGCACTCGCCGGTCGGCGAGCAGCTGGGATCGCTCCAGGACACCAACGACCACGTGATGGCGAACATCCAGAAGAACGGCACCTATTCGGTGATCCCCCGGATGCCCGCCGGAGAGGTCACGCCCGAGCAGCTGCTGGTCCTCGCCCAGGTCGCCATCGACTACGGCCTGTACCTCAAGCTCAACGGCGCCCAGCGGATCGGCATGTTCGGGGCGCGGCTGGATCAGCTGCCCGAGATCTGGCGGCGCCTGGTCGATGCTGGCTTCGAATCCGGCCACGCCTACGGGAAGTCGCTGCGGATGGTGAAGTCCTGTGTGGGCTCCACCTGGTGCCGCTACGGCGTGCAGGACTCCACCTCGATGGCCGTCGCGCTCGAGCGGCGATACCGCGGCCTGCGCTCCCCGCACAAGCTCAAGGTCGGGGTCTCCGGCTGTGCACGCGAGTGTGCCGAGGCCCGCGCGAAGGACGTCGGCGTGATCGCGACGACCAAGGGCTGGAACCTGTACGTCGGCGGCAACGGCGGCGCCCAGCCTGCCCACGCCCAGCTGCTCATCGAGGACCTCGATGACGAGACCCTCGTCAAGTGCATAGACCGCTTCCTGATGCTGTACATCCAAGAGGCCGACAAGGTCCAGCGCACCGCGCGCTGGGTCGAGGACCGCGCGGGCGGGATCGAGGAGCTGCGCCGGGTGATCGTCGAGGACTCCCTCGGCATCGGCGAGGAGCTCGAGGCGCAGATGGCCAACCACGTCGCGACCTATGAGGATGAGTGGACCGCCACCCTCGACGACCCGCAGCGCATGGCCAAGTTCGTCTCCTTCATCAACGCCCCCGGAGTGGCCGATCCGGATCTCGCCTGGGTGCCCGAGCGCGGTCAGATGCGACCGGCGAACGAGATGGACCAGCACACCGCGCCCGACCCTGTCCGGGCACGGGCACTGGCCTCACTCAGCCTGGGGGCGACCAGCCCGCTGGGCGATTCCGTCGACGGCGAGGAGATCCGCTGATGACCACCCAGGACCAGACCATGATCGATGTCTGCGCACTCAGCGACCTCTCGGTCGAGCGCGGTGCCGCGGCGCTGCTCGGAGACGACCAGGTGGCGGTGTTCCGCCTGGTCGACGACTCTGTACGCGCCTGCCAGCAACGCGACCCGTACTCCGGGACCAACGTGCTCTCACGCGGGCTGATCGGCTCGCATGAGGTCAGCAGTGACGGTGAGGAGCCCGGGGAACTGGTGCCCACGATCGCCTCACCGATGTACAAGCAGGCCTGGAACCTCGACACCGGTGAGGTGCTCGACGCCGGCGGCGGCGAAAAGCTCCCGATCGCAGTGCACGAGGCGCAGGTGCGGGACGGCCGGGTTCTGGTCTCCGCCACGCCCCGACCTCTCGCAGCCGGCGCCACCGGGATCGCCCCATGACCGCCGCCCTCCCCTCATTCGACGGGGTGCTGGGCGACGCGACGCTCTCCCCCGGTGCCGTGGCGCTGGTGGGCGGCGGGCCCGGCGCCCTCGACCTGATCACCGTGCGCGGGCTGCACCTGCTGCAGCAGGCGGACGTGGTGGTCGTGGACCGGCTGGGACCGCGCGGCCTCACCGAGCGGCTGGGCACGGAGGTGACGCTGATCGACGTGGGCAAGACCCCCGGGCATCCCTCCCGCACCCAGGAGCAGATCGGGGCGCTGCTGGTCGAGCACGCCCGGGCCGGCCGTCGCGTGGTGCGGCTCAAGGGCGGGGACCCGTTCCTGCTGGGCCGCGGCGGCGAGGAGGTCCTGGCCTGCCGCGCCGCCGGCATCGAGGTGCAGGTGGTGCCCGGCGTGACCTCCGCCATCGCCGGCCCCGCGGCCGGGGATGTCCCGGTCACCCATCGCGGTGCCGCGGTCGCTCTGCACGTGGTCAACGCCCACGGAGATCTCGGTCCCGCGGATCTCGCGGCGCTCCGGGATCCCGGCACCACCACCGTGCTGATGATGGGCGTGGGGTGGCTGCCCCGGCTGGTCTCCCAAGCGCTGCTGAACGGCGTCGCCCCCGAGACCCCGGTCGCGGTGATCCAGAGCGCGACCCTGCCCGAGCAGCGGAGCGTGCGCGGCACCCTGGCCACGATCGAGAAGACGGTGCGGGAGGCCGGCGTCGGCTACCCCGCGGTGATCACGGTGGGCCGCACCTCGGCCGAGGGGTTCCTGGGGGCTCACTCCCCCGGCTCCCCCGGATCCCCCGACTTCCCTGCCGCTCCCGGCGCCACCGACTCCCCTGCCGCTCCGGTACGCGGGGCGGGGCGGGAGGCGCTGCCTGCGACCGAGCTGGCGGACCGCGCCGCGGTGCCCGTGCTCATCGGCTGCGCGCACGGCACCCGGCTGCGCGAGGGCCGTGACGTGATCCGGGCGATCCTGCGCCGGATCGCCGAGCAGCTCCCCTCCGTCGCCGTGCGGGAGGCGTACGTGGATGTGCAGAGCCCGGAGGTCGCCGAGGTCGTGACCCAACTGGCGCCGGCGAGCACCACCGTGCGCACCCGCGAGGAGGACACCCCGCCGGCCGCGGTGGTGGTGCCGCTGCTGCTATCCACCGGTTTCCACGTGGGCGAGGACATCGCCGGCGCTGTCGCCGGTCACCAAGCGCTGGCCGCAGCGCCTCTCGGCCCTGATCCCCGGCTCGCCGAGGTGATGGCCCAGCGACTTCAGGAGGCAGGGGCCCAGCCTGATGACGCAGTGGTGATGGCGGTCGCCGGCACCCGCGACCGGGCGGGGCAGAAGATGGCCGCGCAGATGGGCGCGCTGCTCTCCGCACGGCTCCAGCGCGAGGTGACCGTCGGCTTCATCGCCGCGGCGCAGCCCACGGTCGCCGATGCCGTGACCCAGGCTCGGAAGCGCACCGGAGCCCGGGTGGTGGTCGCCACCTATCTGCTGGCTCCCGGCTACTTCCATGCCCAGCTGCGGCAGGTCGGCGCGGATCTGGTGGCGGCGCCGCTGGGAGACCACCCGTTGATCGCCGAGATCGCGGTGGACCGCTACCGCTCCGTGCTGGGCGCCTGAGGGATGGGATAGCGGGCAGGAGCTGGCGTCCCGCAACGCCGTAGCCCACGCCGTCCAGGCTGCCCGCGCCGCACCCCACGCAGCACACGCAACTCACGCAACTCACGCAACTCACGCAACTCACGCAACTCACGAGCATCCCCTCTGAGCTGTCGCCACGGCATGTGCCAGGCGACAGCTCAGAGGGGATGGAGACCTGCTCGGCTCAGTCCAGAGCCTCAGTCCAGAGCCTCAGTCCAGAGCCTCAGTCCAGAGCCTCAGTCCAGAGCCTCAGTCCAGGTGCCGGCGGGTGGCGCCGTAGGTCGCCGAGCGCACCAGGTGGGCGTAGACCTTGAGCGCCTGGGAGACCTTGCGGTCGCGGTTCTCAGGGCGCCACGGCAGCGGGCCCTTCGCCGCGCGGCGGCGCTCGAGCTCGTCCTCGGGCACATCCAGCTCGAGCAGGCGCTTGTCGACATCCATGATGATCTTGTCGCCGTCCTCGATCAGACCGATCAGCCCGCCCTCGGCCGCCTCCGGCGAGATGTGGCCGATGGAGACGCCGCTGGTGCCGCCGGAGAAGCGGCCGTCGGTGATCAGGGCACAGGTCTTACCCAGGCCCCGCCCCTTGAGGAACGAGGTCGGGTAGAGCATCTCCTGCATGCCGGGACCGCCCTGCGGACCCTCGTAGCGGATCACCACGACGTCGCCGGCCTTGACCGTCTTGTCGAGGATCTTCTGGACGGCCACCTCCTGGGAGTCGCAGACCACCGCGGTGCCCTCGAAGTGGAAGAGATCCTCGGTGATGCCGGCGGTCTTGAACACCGCACCGTCCCGCGCGAGGTTGCCCTTGAGCACGGCGAGGCCGCCGTCCTTGGTGTAGGCGTGCGGGACGGAGCGGACCACGCCGTTCTCCCCGTCGGTGTCCAACTCGTCCCAGGTGTTCGTGGTCGAGAAGGCCTGGGTGGTGCGCACTCCGCCGGGGGCGGCGTGGAAGAGCGCCTCGGCCTTCTTCGAGGCGGTGCCGCCGCGGATATCCCACTCCGCGAGCCAGCTGGCGAGGTCCGGGGAGTGGACGGTGTGGATGGAGTGGTCCAGCAGTCCGGCCCGGTCCAACTCGCCGAGGATCGCGGGGATCCCCCCGGCGCGGTGGACGTCCTCCACGTGCGCGGTGCCGTTCGGGGCGACCTTGGACAGGGTGGGCACCAGGCGCGAGATGCGGTCGATGTCGTCCAGGCCGAAGTCGACGCCGCCCTCGATCGCGACGGCGAGTATGTGCAGGATGGTGTTTGTCGAGCCGCCCATCGCCACGTCCATCGCCATGGCGTTCCCGAACGCGGCCTTGGTCGCGATCGAGCGCGGCAGCACCGACTCGTCGCCGTCCTCGTAGTAGCGCTTGGAGAGCTCGACGATCTTCCGCCCGGCCTCGAGGAAGAGCTCCTTGCGGAAGGCGTGCGTGGCGAGCGTGGTGCCGTTGCCCGGCAGGGAGAGGCCGAGCACCTCGGTGAGGCAGTTCATCGAGTTCGCGGTGAACATGCCGGAGCAGGAGCCGCAGGTGGGGCAGGCGTTCTCCTCCACCTCCGCCAGCTGTGCGTCGGTGATGGAGTCATCGGCCGACAGCGACATCGCATCGACCAGGTCGATGCGGTGCTCGGTGACGCCCTCGATCGGCTTGCCGGACTCCGAGGGGCCGCCAGAGACGAACACGACGGGGATGTTCAGCCGCATCGCGGCCATCATGTGGCCCGGGGTGATCTTGTCGCAGTTGGAGATGCACACCAGCGCGTCCGCGGTGTGGGCGTTGACCATGTACTCGATGGAGTCAGCGATGATGTCGCGGCTGGGCAGCGAGTAGAGCATGCCGCCGTGGCCCATGGCGATGCCGTCATCCACGGCGATGGTGTTGAACTCCTTGGAGACACCGCCGGCCTCCTCGATCGCCCCGGCGACCAGGTCCCCCATGTTCTTGAGGTGGACGTGGCCCGGCACGAACTGGGTGTAGGAGTTCGCGATCGCGATGATCGGTTTGCCGAAGTCGCCGCTCTTCATGCCGGTGGCGCGCCACAGGGCGCGAGCGCCGGCCATATTGCGGCCGTGGGTCGAGGTGCGGGAACGGAGCTGAACCATGCAGGCATGCTACGCCGCCATGCGAGATGCCGGTGTCACCATCCGGACAGCGGACGGTGAGGTCTCTGGTCGTCTAACGTCCCGTCTGCTCCACGAAGAGGTAGACCGCCGAGTCCTCGATGAAGCTGTCGTGGCCGATCCCGAACCAGGTGCCCGCGGCGTCGGCGGGTCGCTCGCCCTCGACCTCGCAGACCATCGAGCGCTCGAACTCCTCGCCCTCGTCGCAGGCTGCGGTGATCTCCACATCGGAGGGCCCGTCGCTGACCTGGGTCGCGCGGAAGCCCTCCTCGGTCGCGGCGGCGATCGTCTCGGGGGTCTCGTCCTGGCCCACCAGATAGGCGAAGTGGAAAGTCTGGTCTGCCTGCAGCCGGAGCTCCCCGGCGTCCTCGGCGGCGGCGCGCACGATCAGGGCGGTGTTCCCGTTGGTGGTTCGCACCAGGGCCACATCCCAGGTTTCGGAGACATCCTCAAGGGCGTCTCCTTCGATGCTGCCCCCGGTGCACCTGATCTGCTCCCCGAGGAGAACGTCACCGGGACAGTCCGGGTTGCTCACCGTGGCCTCCAGGAAGGTGCTGACCTGGCTGCCGACCTCCTCGGCGGGGACCTTCTCGGCGCCGTCGAGGAGGGGCAGGAAGAGGTAGTGGCTGCCGGGGTCGGTGGGATCGGCGGTGTGTGCTCCTCCCCCGTCGCTCGCCGCAGGGTCAGCGCCCTCCGCGCCGGGCGCGGTCTCCTCGGACTCGGACGGGGCCGGAGTCGTCGCACCGGGCTGCTGCGTGGTCGTCGGACTCGGCGCGGACGGCTGCGTCGGCTCATCGCCGCCGCGCGTGCAGCCCGCCAGCGCGAGAGCTGCGACAGCGACCAGCGCAGCCCCCCGGGTGGTGCTCCGGCACAGACTGCGCGCAGCTCTGCGCACGCCCCTGGTCCCCTGCATGCTCATGACGGCCGTTCCCCCAGTGCAACGCTGCCGGCCCGTGCTCGTCCCGGACGGTTCCGGGTGGACCTCCGGATGACGGTAATCGGCGTCGCTCGGCGGGTCCACCCGGCAGGGGCCGGCTCAGCACCTCCCCTGCCCGAGGTCACCTCCCGGCCGGGTCCTTCGCGAGAGCATCGCCGTCGAGGTCCGGCGCTGCGTCGAGGTCCTGCGCTGCGTCGGGATCGATCGCCAGGCCCCACCCCTCCGGTGCGCCCATCGGAGAGGTGAGCTCTTCGTCGTGGTGGTCCGCACGAACCGGGAAGTCCGGGTCCTCGGCGAGCTGTCGATGCAGATCCGACAGCCGCAGCTCCTCGGTCAGGGTCCGCACGCGCTCAGCCGCAACCTGCTCGGGGGTGGGCTCATGGTCGCCCATGCCCACCTGGAGCGCGGGTTCGACCTCTTCCAACGCGCCGATGCTCACGCGGTACTTGTGACGCAGGATCTCCAGCCGCAGCACGCGGGCGAGGAAGTAGATGCCGAGCAGGTTCGGGAGGGCCATGAGGAAGAACATGGCGTCGGAGAAGGCGATCACCGAGTCCAGCGAGATCGCTGCACCGACCACGATGGCCAGCACCCAGATGATGCGGAACCCGGTCTTCACGCCGTTGCTGCTGCCGAAGAGGAACATCGCGTTCAGCTCGCCGTAGTAGGCGTAGGCGAGGATCGTCGAGAAGCCGAACAGCGTCACCGCGATGGTGAGCAGGATGGGGAACCAGCCGGTCACCGTCGCGAAGGCGCTCGCGGTGAGGGCCACTCCGTCGGCGTCTCCGGTGGTGTACACGCCGGTGACCACGATCGCGAGGGCGGTAAGCATGCAGATGCCGATCGAGTCGACCAGCGGCTCCCACATCGCGGTGAAGCCCTCGGTGGCGGGCTCCTTGGTCTTCGAGGCGCTGTGCGCCATCCCGGCAGATCCGACACCCGCCGCGTTGGAGAACAGGGCTCGCTGGATGCCGATCACGGCGACGCCGATGATGCCGCCGGTGACTCCGTCCGCCGTGAAGGCACCGGTGAAGATCTGACCGAAGGCCTGCGGGACGGCAGTGATGTTGACAGCCAGGATGATCAGGATGCAGGCGGTGTAGAGCACGGCCATGGCAGGTGTGAGTGCGGAGGTCCAGCGCGCGATCGACTTCACGCCGCCGAGCACCACGGCGCCAGCGAGCACCGCGAGCACCACCCCGATGACCCAGCTGTTCCCCTGCAGGAAGCCGCTGCCCGTCGCGCCGGAGATGATGGCTGCGACCTGATTGGCCTGGAAGAGGTTTCCGGCACCGAACACACCGACCAGGGCGAAGACCGCATACAGGACCGCCAGCACGCCGCCCAGGCGCTTGCGGCCGATCGAGGCGAGGCCATCCCGCAGGTAGTACATGGGGCCGCCCTCGGTGGTCCCGTCCTCGTTGACCTTGCGGAACAGCACTCCAAGGGTGGCTTCGGCCATCTTCACGCTCATCGCGAAGAAGCCGAAGATCGCGATCCACAGCGCCGCACCCGGCCCTCCCGCGCTGATCGCCACCGCGACGCCGGCGATGTTGCCCAGCCCCACCGTGCCCGAGAGCTCGGTGGCCAGCGCCTGGTAGCTCGAGACCTCCCCCGGATCGGTCTTGGCGGTGTATCGCCCGCGGATCACCCGGATCGAGTGCTTGAGCCCGGTGATCGGCTGGAAGCGCAGCCAGACCGTGAGGAACACCGCGGCGGCCATCAGCCAGACCACGATGACGGGCACTCCGCCTAAGACCGGGACCTCGAAGAACACGACGGCGCTGAGCCAGTCCGCGATCGGGCCGAAGTATCGTTCCACGGCTGCGTCTATGCCTGTCATCGGGCGCGTTCTCCTCCGGCGGGATGGTCCGCCTGTGGTGTCGGTGTCATGGCGCCGCTGCCGTCACCCGACGATCCGGGGAGGCGCTGGCGCACGGGCATCGACGACTGTACAGACGCTGAGATACCGGTGAGTCAGTGCTGTGGGCGGCGCAGGAGAGGTGGGTTCTCGCTGGCCACATGGCCGAAGCGTGGCCGGAGGCTCCCCTTTGTCGGACAATCTGGCACCGAGACAATTTACCAAGTCTTGACCTTTGGTATGCGGTCGTTCACAACGACGCCGCCCGTCGGCGGTGCCGGTGCCCGCCACCGCCCCAGAGCCCGAGCCCGAGCCCGAGCCCGAGCAGAGCCCGCACCTGTACCCGGGCCTGGACCCGGAACGGCGGACGGCCCGGCCCCGCCTGAGGCGGGGTCGGGCCGTCCACAGATCACGGACCTCAGCTCACGCCGAGCTTCTCCATGATGATCTCGCGCACGCGGCCGGCGTCGGCCTGGCCGCGGGTGGCCTTCATGATCGGGCCGATGAGGGCGCCGATGGCCTGGACCTTGCCGCTGCGGATCTTCGCGACCACATCGGGGTTGTCGGCGATCGCCTGATCCACGGCGCCGGTGAGCACCGAGTCGTCGGAGACCACTGCGAGGCCCTCGGCCTCGACGATCGCGGTCGGGTCGCCCTGGCCCTCGAGCACCTTGGTGAGGACCTGCTTGGCGATCTTGTCGTTGATCTTCTTCCCGTCGACCAGGCTCTGCAGCTCGGCGACCTGGGCAGGAGTGACGTCGAGGGCTGTGATGTCGAGGTCGCGGTCCTTCGCGATGCGGGCCAGCTCACCCATCCACCACTTGCGGGCGCTCTGCGCACTCGCACCGGCGGCGACGGTCGCCTCGATGAGATCGAGGGCGTCGGCATTGATGACGTCCCGCATCTCGAGGTCGCTGAAGCCCCATTCGCCTCGCAGACGACGCCGACGCGCGGCGGGCAGCTCGGGCAGGCTCGTGCGAATCTCCTCGACCCACTCCCGGCTCGGCGCGACCGGCACGAGGTCCGGCTCGGGGAAGTAGCGGTAGTCCTCCGCATCGGACTTCGGGCGACCCGAGGAGGTGCCGCCGGTGTCCTCGTGGAAGTGGCGCGTCTCCTGGATGACCTTCTGGCCGGCATCGAGCACGCCCGCCTGGCGGGAGATCTCGTAGCGGACCGTGCGCTCGATCGAGCGGAAGGAGTTCACGTTCTTCGTCTCGGTGCGGGTGCCCAGCTCCGCCTCGGGGCTGTCCCGCAGGGAGACGTTGATGTCGGCGCGCACATTGCCGCGCTCCATCTTCGCCTCGGAGACGTCCAGCGCCCGGAAGATGTCGCGCAGGGTGCGCACGTAGGCCGCGGCGACCTCGGGGGCGCGCCCCTTGGTGTTCGGGATCGGCTTGGTGACGATCTCGACCAGCGGCACACCGGCGCGGTTGTAATCGACCTGCGAGTGAGTCGCTCCGTGGATGCGCCCGGTGGAGCCCCCGACGTGGGTGTTCTTGCCGGCGTCCTCCTCCATGTGGGCGCGCTCGATCTCGACCCGGATGATCTCGCCATCCTCCAGCTCGATGTCGACCCAGCCCTCATAGGCGATGGGCTCGTCGTACTGCGAGGTCTGGAAGTTCTTCGTGAGGTCGGGGTAGAAGTACTGCTTGCGCGAGAAGCGGCAGGTCTCGGCGATCGAGCAGTTCAGCGCCAGACCGATCTTGATCGCGTACTCGACGGCCTTGTGGTTCACGACCGGCAGCGCGCCGGGCAGGCCGAGCGAGGTGGGGGTGATCGCCGTGTTCGGCTCGGCCGCGAAGATGTTCGGCGCGCCGTCGAACATCTTGGTGGCGGTGCCCAGCTCGACGTGGACCTCGATGCCGAGCACGGGGTCGAAGCGCGAGATGGCCTCGTCGTAGTCGACGAGTTCGATATCGGATGCAGTGCTCATCAGTTCGCTCCTCCGGTGAGCTCGGGGGCCTTGGCCAGCAGGGGTCCGCCCCAGGAGTCCTCGAGCAGTGCCTCCAGGGCGCCGCCCACGCGGTACAGGCGCTCGTCGGCGCGGGCCGGGGCGAGGAACTGGATGCCGGCGGGCAGGCCGTCCTCGGCGAGGCCGCTGGGCAGCGAGATGCCCGGCACGCCGGCGAGGTTGGCGGGGATGGTGGCGATGTCGTTCATGTACATCGCGGTGGGATCGTCGACCTTCTCGCCGAGGCGGAAGGCGACCGTCGGGGCGGTCGGCGAGGCGAGCACGTCGACCTGTTCGAAGGCGGCGGCGAAGTCGCGCTGGACGAGCGTGCGCACCTTCTGGGCGCTGCCGTAGTAGGCGTCGAAGTAGCCGGCCGACAGGGCGTAGGTGCCCAGCAGGATGCGGCGCTTGACCTCGTCGCCGAAGCCGGCGCCGCGCGTCGCCTTCATGACGTTCTCGGCGGTGGGGTGGTCCTCGGGGACCACGCGCAGGCCGAAGCGCATGCCATCGAACTTCGCGAGGTTGCTCGACGCCTCCGAGGGCATGATCAGGTAGTAGGCGCCCAGCGCGTAGCGGAAGTTCGGGCACGAGACGCGCACGATCTCCGCTCCGGCGCGCTCGAGCTGCTCGAGCGACTCGGCGAAGCGGGCGCTGACCTCGGGGGCGAAGCCCTCGCCCTCGAGCTCCTCGATGACACCCACGCGCAGGCCCTTGACGTCCTTGCTGCGGGCGGCCGCGGCGAAGGGGCCGACGGCATCGGTGAGGGAGGTCGAGTCATGCGGGTCGTGCCCGGCGATCAGCTCATGCAGCAGCGCCGAATCCTCGACGGTGCGGGTCACGGGGCCGGCCTGGTCCAGCGAGCTGGCCATGGCGATCAGCCCGTAGCGGGAGACGGAGCCGTAGGTGGGCTTGACGCCCACGGTGCCGGTGACGGCGCCAGGCTGACGGATCGAGCCGCCGGTGTCGGTGCCGATCGCGAGCGGGGCCTCGTAGGCGCCCACTGCCGCGGCGGAGCCGCCGCCGGAGCCGCCGGGGATCCGGTCGCGGTCCCAAGGGTTGCGGGTGGGGCCGTAGGCGCTGGTCTCGGTGGACGAGCCCATCGCGAACTCGTCCATGTTGGTCTTGCCGAGGATCGGCAGACCGGCCTTGCGCAGGGCCGTGACCAGGGTCGCGTCGTAGGGAGGGATCCACCCCTCGAGGATCTTGGAGCCCGCGGTGGTGGGCTGGCCCTCGGTGACCACGACGTCCTTGACGGCGATGGGGACGCCGGCCAGACCGTGCAGCTGCTCGCCGGCTGCGCGGCGGGTGTCGACCTCGCGGGCGGCGTCGAGGGCCTCGTCGGTGTTGACGTGGAGGAAAGCGTTCAGATCGCCGTCGACGGCGGCGATGCGGTCCAGGTGGGCGCGGGTGAGCTCCTCGGAGGAGATCTCACCGGCGGTCAGCGCGGCGGCCTGGGCGGCGGCGCTGCGGCGGATGATGTCGGTCTGGTTCTGGGGGGTCATCTGTGGGGTCACTCCTCGCCCAGGATCTGCGGGACGGCGAAGCGGCCGTCCTGCGCCTCAGGAGCGCCGGCGAGCGCCTGCTCCTGGGTCAAGGTGGTCTCGACGACGTCCTCACGGAAGACGTTCGTCATGGCAATGGGGTGGGACGTCGCGGGAACATCCTCGGTGGCGACCTCGGACACGGAGGCGACAGCATCCATGATGGAGTCGAACTCGCCGGCGAAGCGGTCGATCTCCTCATCGGTGAGCTGGATCCGTGCGAGGTCGGCGAGGCGTGCGACGTCATCTCGTCCGATCGAAGGCATGTGGGTCATTCTAGGTCGACGCAGTGACCTCGCGGGCCGACGGGCCCCGGCGCACGGGAAGGGAGAGCGGGATCATGGCCCCCGATCCCACCGCGATCCCACCGCCCGGCGCATCCGGCGTGGCGCCGCTGAGCGCCGCTGAGCGCCACGGAGCAGCTGCGACCTGCCACAGAGCTCCGTGAACGAGCCTTCACCCGTTCACTCGCTGAGCGGCGCCCCCGGAACGGCTGCCGCTGCCGGCACCCGGTAGTGATAGCCGCCGATCCGGCGGAAGCCGAGGTCCCGGTACAGGGTGCGGGCAGGGGTGTTGTCCGACTCGACCTCGAGCAGGACCCGCTGCGCTCCCTGGACCGCGGCGAAGGCGAGGAGCGTGCCGGACAGGGCGCGGCCCAGGCCCCGGCGTCGTTGCGCGGGGTCGACCGCGACCATGTTGAGCACCGCGACGGTCTCCTTCCCCACCTCGACCAGGGCGGCGCGGCCCACGGCGGCGTCCGGCGTCTGCCCGGCGGGAAGGCGCACCTGGACCGCGGGAGTGCCGGCGAGGATGTCGTGCATCGTGCGGCGGGAGTCCTCTCCTTCGCGCGGAGCGAGCCGCCAGGCGGCCGCGAACCAGTCCTCGTCGAGTCCGCCGGTGGCGATCACTGCCGAGGGGTGCGGGCGGGGCAGAGCGCCGGACAGCGCCAGCTCCAGGATCTCGCTGCCGCCGACGCTGCGGTCCCCGCGGGCGGCGAGCAGCTCATCCAGCTCCTCCGGGGTGACGCCCTCGATGATCCGGTGGACAGGATGCTCTCCCGCCATCGTGACCAGTGACTCCACCCGGTCCAGCGCTGCGGCGAGCGCTTCGGGGGAGGTCGGGGGGTCGAGCGCGATGATGCTGTGTGCACGCTTGGTGACGCCGCGTGAGCGCAGCAGCGCGAAGCCGTCGACGTCGAGCCGCTGCAACGGCCGCCAGCCGGCGATGAGCGCCTCGCCGAGTCGGGAGCCCGTGAGCGGGCGGGGGGCCGAGGAACGGGAGCTGGAGCGGGTACGTCGGGTCACCGGGCAGAGCCTACCTATCCTGCCGCGGAGCCGCCGGGCTCCCCGCGCGGTGCCGCCCCGTCGCTTCGGTAGACTCCTGCTTCCCCCACCGACCATGAAGGGACCTCGACATGTCCGTCGACCCGAACATCGATTACCACGCCCACGACCCTGAGGACGGCGAGCAGCGGTCGGATGATCCCGTGCTCCGTGAGGCTCAGGAGCTCGAGGCACGGATGCGCCGCGCGCTGGCCACCAAGGAGGATCCGCTGCGCGATGGCGAGTCGACCTCGGAGCGTCTGCGTCGCCTCGAGCAGGAGCAGGCCGCCCAGAGCCCCTCGGAGGACTGACGGCGCGGTGCCGCAGCTCCTCAGCGGAGCGCCGCGACTCATCCGTCGTGCGGACTTGTCACACTGAGGGCATGACTGCCGGCATCGACTCCCCCACCTCCCCTGCACTCTCCCTCCGCGAGGAGGCCCGCGAGGCGCTCGAAGCGCTGACCGGTCACGTGGGGGCAGACTTCCACGACGGGCAGTTCGAGGCGATCTCCGCGCTGGTCCAGGACCGGCGTCGGGTGCTGGTGGTCCAGCGCACCGGCTGGGGCAAGTCCGCGGTGTACTTCCTGGCCGCGCTGCTGCAGCGCCGTCGGGGTGCTGGTCCGGCCCTGATCGTCTCGCCGCTGATCGCCCTCATGCGCGACCAGGTCGCCGCCGCCCGCCGCGCCGGGGTGCGGGCGGAGGCGATCAGCTCCGCGAACCCCACCGAGTGGTCCGATATCGAGCAGGCTCTGGCCGCGGACCAGATCGATGTGCTGCTGGTCTCCCCCGAGCGGCTGGTCAATCCCCGCTTCCGGGAGGAGCAGCTGCCTCGCCTGGTGGAGCGCTGCGGCCTGCTGGTGATCGATGAGGCCCACTGCATCTCCGACTGGGGCCATGACTTCCGGCCCGACTACCGCCGGCTGCGGGATCTGGTCGCCGAGCTCGGCCCGGACGTGCCGGTGCTCGCGACCACCGCGACCGCGAACTCGCGGGTGGTCGCGGATGTCGCCGAGCAGCTGGGCGTCCAGGCACCGCAGGGCACCGACGCCGAGAGCGAGGTGCTCACCCTGCGCGGCCCGCTGACCCGCGCGTCGCTGCGCCTGGGGTCGCTCTCGCTCGATGACGATCGGGCCCGCCTGTCCTATCTGGTGGAGCATCTGGACCAGCTGCCGGGCTCGGGCATCATCTACACCCTCACGGTTTCCGCGGCGGAGGACCTCGCTGAGCTGCTGGACCGCCCGGACCGCCGGGTGCGCGCCTACACCGGCCGCACCGATCCGGAGGAGCGAGCCGAGCTGGAACGGGCGCTGAAGGACAACGAGGTCAAAGCGCTCGCGGCCACCAGCGCGCTGGGCATGGGGTTCGACAAGCCGGATCTGGGGTTCGTGGTCCACCTCGGCGCACCGAGCTCGCCCGTCGCCTACTACCAGCAGGTGGGCCGTGCCGGTCGTGCCACCGAGACCGCGGACGTGCTGCTGCTGCCCGGCCGGGAGGATCGCGCGATCTGGGAGTACTTCGCGACTGCATCGATGCCCTCCCAGGAGAACGCGAGCGCGGTGCTCAGCGCCCTGGCCTCCTCGGAGCGACCGCTGTCCACCCCGGCGCTCGAAGCACGAGTGGACGTGCGCCGCACCGCACTCGAGCTGCTGCTGAAGGTGCTCGCGGTCGACGGAGCGGTGCAGAACGTCAAGGGCGGCTGGATCGCGACCGGAACGCCCTGGACCTACGACGGGCCGCGCTACGAGAACGTCGCCCGAGCACGCCGCGAGGAGCAGCAGGCGATGCTCGAGTACGAGCGGCTGCGCAGCGGGGATCCGCAGCAGTGCCGGATGCTGTTCCTCGCCCGGCAGCTCGATGATGACACCGCGACCCCCTGCGGTCGCTGCGATATCTGCGCGGGCCCCTGGTACCCGGGGCCGGGCACGGGATCAGCGCTGCCCTCCCCGGAGCAGGGCAGCGCTGCGGAGCAGGTCTCCGCGCTGCTGGAGCGGGTCGGGGTGCCGGTGGCTCCGCGCGCGCAGTGGCCCCAGGGGCTGGACCGCCTGGGCGTGGTCGACGAGAACGGGCGCACCCCGCGCGGGAACATCCCGGCGGGACTGCGCGCCGAGGAGGGACGGGCGCTGGCGCGTTCCTCCGACCTCGGCTGGGCTGCTCTGCTGCGTCAGGTGCTGCGCACCGACGAGGAGGGCCGTCCGGTGGACTCCGAGGTGCCGGAGGCGCTGGGACGTCGCATCGTCGAGGTGCTCGCCGCCTGGGACTGGGAGCAGCGCCCGGCGGCCGTGGTCGCGGTCCCGTCGCTGACCCGTCCGCATCTGGTGAGCTCCCTCGCCGCTGGCATCGCGTCCGTGGGCCGGCTCGCCGACCTCGGGCAGCTCGGGCTCGCCCCGGGCGCCGCGCCCCTGCGCGCGGGCGGGAACAGTGCCTTCCGGCTGGCAGACCTCTGGGACCGCTTCGTGGTCACCGAGGAGCTGCAGCAGCAGCTCGAGGCGCAGGAGGGGGCTCCGCTGCTGCTGGTGGACGACACCATCTCCTCGCGCTGGACGATGACCGTCGCCGCCCGCGCGCTGCGACGTGCCGGGTCCGGACCGGTGCTGCCCCTCGCCCTCGCTCTGGAGGCGTGAGCCGCCGGGCGGCGACCCCGTCCGACGGCGCGATCACTCCCCCGGAGTCTCCTCCGCCGCAGAATCATGGAGCTGCTCGGGCTCGAGGGCGACCGCCTCGGCGCCGCCGGCGAGTAGGGCCACAAATCCGGCCTCGTCGAGGATCCGCAGCCCGAGGTCCCGAGCCTTGGTCTCCTTCGTCCCGGCGTTCTCCCCGACCACCACGAAGTCGGTCTTCTTCGAGACCGAGCCGGAGGCCTTCCCGCCCCGGGAGATGATCGCCTCCTTCGCCCCGTCGCGCGTGAATCCCTCGAGGCCGCCGGTGACCACCACGGTCAGGCCCTCGAGGGTCCTCACGAATCCCTCGGCGACCTCATCGGCCATCCGCACGCCCGAGTTCGCCCAGCCGTCGACCAGCTCGCGATGCCAGTCCACGGCGAACCATTCGACGACTGCCTCGGCGATGATCCCGCCGACCCCGTCGGTGTCCGAGAGCTGCTCGACGCTCGCCGCCCGGATCGCCTCCATCGAGCCGTAGGCCGTGGCGAGGGACCGCGCGGCCGCAGGTCCCACATGGCGGATCGAGAGCGCGACCAGCACCCGCCACAGCGGCTGCTCCTTCGCCTTCTCGAGCTCGTTCATCAGCGTCTCGGTGGACTTCAGCACTGCCGGCTGCTTCTGCTGCTTCCAGAGCGCCTCGCGCTTGTAATGGCGGAACTGGGGGCGGGACCAGAAGGCGGGCTGGATCCTCCAATCGCCGGTCGGCTCCCCGTCCCGGCGCTCCGGCTGCCAGACGTACACGTCCTGCAGGGCTGCGGGGGTGAGGTCGAAGAGGTCGGAGCCGGTGGTGATCACGGGCTGCTGGAGGGCGGGCAGCAGCGGATCGTCGACCGCGGTGATCCGCAGCAGCGGCACTCCGTCGGTGCCGTCGGTGACCTCACCGTTCTTGATCACCACGAAGTTGTGCTGCTCGGTGTCCGCGGCATCGCGGATCGGCAGGTGGACGGCATGCCCTGCGGCGAGCGCGGCGAGTGCCTCACCACGGCGCTTGTCGGGATCGGTCAGCGCGATCGCGCTCTCCTCGCCGAGCGACTCGATGTCGAAGGCCCCGCGGGAGCCTGCGTGCTCGACCCTGCCGGCGACCTGGGCGGGGCAGTCCTTCTGATTGGGGCAGCGCCAGTCCTTGTCCCCCTCCTTCTCGGGGCGGATCTCGGTGCCGCAGGCCGGGCAGTGGGTGGGCATCACGAAGAGGCGCTCGCTGCCATCTCGCAGTGACTCGACCGGGCCGAGGATCTCGGGGATCACGTCTCCTGCCTTGCGCAGGATGATGGTGTCGCCGATCAGCACCCCCTTGCGCTCGACGTCGAACTGGTTGTGCAGCGTCGCCTTCTCGACGGTCGATCCCGCCACGGTGACCGGCTCCATCACGCCGAACGGCGTCACCCTGCCGGTACGGCCCACCTGCACCTGGATGTCCAGCAGCTTGGTGGTGACCTCCTCGGGCGGGTACTTGAAAGCCGTCGCCCAGCGCGGGGCACGGGAGGTGGAGCCCAGTGCGCGCTGCTGGGCGAAGGTATCGATCTTGACGACGATCCCGTCGATCTCGTGCTCGACGTCGTGGCGGTGCTCGCCGTGGTGCTCGACGTAGCTGACCACCTCATCGATCGACTCGGTGACGGCCATGTAGCGGCTGGTGGGCAGCCCCCACGAGGCGAGCAGCTCGTACATCTCGCTCTGAGAGGCCACCGGCGGGTCCGGCCAGGCCCCGAGCCCGTGCACCGTGAGCCTCAGCGCGGCCAGCCTGGCCTCCCCGGCCTCTCGCTCCAGGCCGTCCTTCTTCTCCAGCTGCTGGCGCAGTCCGCCGGCAGCTGTGTTCCGCGGATTGGCGAAGCTGGGGAACCGCCGGGTGGCGGCGAGCAGCTCGCGCTGCTCATCGAAGGGCCGACGGCCGCTGGCCTGCCGGGATTCCCAGCGGGTGCGGGACTCCTCGACGGCGCGCTCGCGCAGCTCGAGCTGGAACTCGTTCAGGCGCGTGAAGTCCTCCGTGGGCATGAACACCTCGCCGCGCACCTCGACCAGCGCCGGATGGCCGGTGCCCTCGAGCCGCTGCGGGATCTGGACGATGCGCAGAGCATTTGCGGTGACGTCTTCGCCGGTGCGCCCGTCGCCGCGGGTCGCCGCGGTGATCAGCTCGCCGTGCTCGTAGCGGAGGTTGATGGCGAGTCCGTCGATCTTGAGCTCGGTGAGATAACGGGCCTGTCCACCGAGCTCCGCGGCGGCGTGCGTGCACCACTCCCGCAGCTCGTCGATCGAGAACACGTTGTCCAGGCTCTGCATCCGCTCGGCATGGTCGATCGTGGGCAGGCCCGCGGCGGCGGCCCCGCCGACGGTGCGGGTGGGAGAATCCTCGGCCGCCAGCTGCGGATTCGCCTCCTCGAGCGAGCGCAGCTCCTGCTCGAGCCGGTCGTACTCGGCATCGGCCATGGTGGGCGAATCATGCTCGTAGTAGTCCGCGCGCGCCTGCTCGATCTGCGCGGTGAGAGAGGCGATGCGCTGCTGCGCGGTCTCATCGGCGGTGCGGGGTCCTTGCTCGTTCGTGGTCACCAGAACATTGTGACGCACGGGTGCGACTGTCAGGCTCAGGCGGCCAGGCGCTCCGCCCAGGACGGTGCGACCCGCAGCAACGCCTCGAGAGCCGGTTCGTAGAGCAGGGTCGATGCCTCCGGCTGTGCGGAGGGGTCGACCAGACCGCTGTGCATCGCATGGGAGGCTCCCGTATGGGCGATCACGGCGACCCCCGCGGCATCGGCGTCGCTGTGGCCCAGGCGTCGCCAGGTCTCGAACATCATCTCCAGCTCGGGGCCGAGCAGCCCGCCGGGCCGAGGGTCGACGACCAGTTCGAAGGCGCAGCCGTCATCGCAGGCTTCCGCGATGCCCTCCCAGAGGGCGCGGCCCTCGGGGGTGGTCAGTGCGGGAAGTCGGCGCGGGGCGATCGCCATCCGGCGTGCACCGGCGTCGCGGGCGGCGCGCAGCAGCGAGATGTCAGCGCCGGCCCCGAGGGTGACGGAGCTCGCGTCCAGACCGTATTCCTCGAGCGCGACGAACAAGCAGCGCCAGAGCACCCCGATCTCCGGGGCCGGGATCGGCGCGTAGCGACGTCGGCCGGAGGGGGTCGGGATCCGGCCCTGATGAACCGCCGCCACAGCATCCTCGCGCAGCAGCACGTGCAGCTGCGCGCCGGGGACCCGGTCGTGCAGCGAGGTCAGATGGTCGACCAGCCCTTCGGCCAGCAGCATCGGCAGGTCACGCACGGCCCCGGGGTCGCCCAGGGTCCGCTCCCCCGACTGCAGGAAGGTGGCGCCGGAGAGGGTGGCCGGGCCCAGCGCGGTCGTCATCAGCGGACCCTCATAGCCCAGCAGCGCGATGCGTGCCGCATCGAGCATCCGCTCTCTCAGCTCGCGAGCATGCTGCCAGGCTCGTCCGGTGCCGGAGCCCAGGCGCCAGCCGTAGCTGACGAGATCGCCGGTGGTCTCGGCGAGCAGGGCCAGGCTTGCCGGCAGCAGGTGGTCGGTCTCGTCACGGCCGAGGGCCGAGGGCAGGTAGAGCCGGGTCGCGATCTGCTCCTCGAGGTCATCACCGAGCAGGGCGCGCAGGCGCATCAGCGCCGCGAGCGGCGGGTCGGCCGGAAGTTCGAGCCGATCAGCCTGCTCGGCGGTGGGAGCACGGTAGGTGCCGTCTCCGGTGAGGGTGACCAGGGGCTTCATCGGCGGCGCTCCAGGGTGGCGGCGGCGAGGACTCGGTCCCCGTCATAGAGGACGAGGGTCTGTCCGGGGGCGACGCCGCGGATCGGGGTGCTGAGCCGCACCCGCAGGCCGGTGCCCGTCGCAGGGGTCTCGAGGACCTCGGCGGGGGTCGCCTCGCCGTGGGCACGGATCTGGGCATGGACCTGGCGTCCCACCTCGAGCGGCTCGAAGGAGACCACGTCGGTCGCGAGCAGCTCTCGCGTGGACAGCAGCTCGCCGGCTCCGATCACCACCTGGCGGGAGGCGGGGTCGATGTCCACTACGTAGCGGGGAGCGCCGTCGGGTGCGGGCTGCTGGATCCCCAGACCCTTGCGCTGTCCGATCGTGAAGCCGTGGGTGCCGCGGTGGGCGCCGAGCACCTTCCCCTGATCATCGAGGACCTCACCGGGTGCCTCTCCCAGATGGCGCTCGAGGAAGCCGCGGGTGTCCCCGTCGGCGACGAAGCAGATGTCGTAGCTGTCGGGCTTGGTGGAGACGCCGAGCCCGCGGGCTCGGGCCTCTGCTCGCACCTCGGCCTTGGTCTCGTACTCGCCGAGGGGGAACAGGGAGCGGCCCACGGCCTCCGGTCCCATCACCGCCAACACATAGGACTGGTCTTTCGCCATATTGCGCGAGCGGTGCAGGGACGGCGCACCGTCCGGGCCGTCGGTGCGGATCGAGGCGTAGTGGCCCGTGCACACGGCATCGAAGCCCAGCAGGGTGGCGCGCTCCATGAGTGAAGCGAACTTGATCCGCTCGTTGCAGCGCACGCAGGGGTTCGGGGTGCGGCCTGCCGCGTATTCGGACAGGAAATCCTCGACCACCAGGTCGTGGAAGTCATCGGAGAGGTCCCAGACGTAGTACGGGATGCCGATGCGATCGGCGGCACGGCGGGCGTCCGAGGCATCCTCCACCGTGCAGCAGCCGCGGGAGCCGGTGCGGGTCTGGTCGCGGTTCTTCGACAGCGCCATGTGCACGCCGACCACCTCGTGCCCGGCCTCGGCGGCGCGCGCCGCGGCGACCGCGGAATCCACCCCGCCGCTCATCGCTGCCAGCACCTTCACCCCGTCCACCTTCCCTCGTCCGATTCTCCAGTCTACGGAGACGAGGCTGTTCGGCCGAGGGGTGGGGAACGTGATGTTCGCCCCGGATCGCGCGTCGGAGATGGCGTCGGGGCAACGCCGGAGGCGGCGTCGCAGGCAGCGTCGGGGGCAACGCCGGAACCAGACCGTGCCGGCAGCGGCTGGTGCCCTCAGCCCATCAGCGCGCCGACGGCGCGGGCCCTGGTGAGAGCTTCGGGAAGCGCTGCCAGCAGGATCTCGATATCTCGCTCAGTGCTGGTCCAGCCCAAGGAGAGGCGCAGCGCACCGCGCGCCTGCTGATCGGTGACGCCCATCGCAGCGAGCACCGGGCTGGCCTGGGTCACCCCGGCGGAGCAGGCGGAGCCCGCCGCTGAGTCCACGCCGCGCTCATCGAGCAGGAACAGCAGGGAGTCCGAGTCCGCGCCGGGGAACACCACATGCACGATGTGGCCCGACTGCGGGGTGCCGTCGGCGAGGGTGAAGCGGGCCTGCGGATCGATCGCGCGGATTCCTGCCCGCAGCGTTCCCGCCAGCGCCCGCAGCCGCGCGGACTGCTCCTCGCGCTCGGTGAGGGCCTCTCCCAGAGCTGCCGCGAAGGCGGCGGTGTGAGCCGCGTCCAGCGTTCCCGAGCGCACGCCCCGCTGCTGCCCGCCGCCGGTGCTGAACGCAGCGAAGGGCACTCCGGGCCTGGCCACCAGCACCCCCACCCCCACGGGCGCGCCGAGCTTGTGCCCGGACAGGGACATCAGATCCACGTCGTCCCAGCTCGGCAGCGGGACGTGTCCTGCTGCCTGCACCGCATCGGTGTGCACCAGGGTGCCGTGCTCCCGGGCGGCCGCGGCGAGTGCGGCGAGGTCCTGCAGCGCGCCGGTCTCATTGTTGACCAGGGCTGCGCTGACCACGCCCACAGCACCATCGGCCAGCGCCTCGGCGACGCCCTGGGCACGCAGAGCACCCTGGTGGTCCACCGGGAGCTCGCGCACCTCGATCCCGGGATCGCCGGCGGTCAGGGAGCGTGCCGTGGCGAGCACGGCGGGATGGTCGGTCGCGGCGACGGCGACCGCGGTACGTGCCGGATCCTTCTGCTGGGCGCCGAGGCCGACGGAGCGGATCGCGAGATTGTCCGCCTCGGTGCCGCCGGAGGTCATGATCAGCCAGCTGCGAGGCACGTCGAGTAGCGCGGCGATCCGGGCCAGGGACTCGTCGAGCACACCGCGCGCCCGTCGGCCCGAGGCGTGCACGGAGGAGGGGTTGCCCCGCACCGCGGAGGCCTCGAGGAAGGCGTCCCGGGCTGCGGGGCGCAGCACCGTGGTCGCGGCGTGGTCGAGGTAGGCGCGCTCCTCCGTCCCGAGGGTCACCATGGCTTCACCGGATCGTCCTGCGAGCCGCCGGGCTCTTCCTCGCCGTCCCCGCCCTGCGCATCGCGATTGCGTTCCTCGAGCTCGTCGTCCTTCTGGTCCTCCTCCGAGTTGCCGCTGGTGGGCGCCTCCTCCTCGGGGCCGTCCCCTTCGGGGTCCTCACGGGAGGGATCGCCGGGATCCGTCTGTCCCGGCGACCCGCGCTGCTCCTCGCCGCGTGCGTCGGGGTCGTTGCCGGCCTCTTCATCGGCCTCGCGCCGCTTCTCCTCGACGCGTTCGCCGTTGCCCTCGGTGGTCTCGGAGTCCTCGTTCCCGGCTCCTCCGCCGCCCTGGCCCTCGCCCTCGCCCTCGCCGCCCCCGCCTCCGCCGGCGCAGGGCGCGAGCAGCTCCTCAGCCTCGAAAAGTCGATCAGCGCGCTGCTGCGGGTCCTCGAGCAGATCGGCCTGGCGCTCGATCGAGATCGCGAGGTTGTTGAGGATCTTGCACTGGGCGTGCATCGGCGAGTTCAGGTCGCTGTGACCATTCCATTCCTCCAGGGCCTGGCGCAGCTCCTCCTCGGCGGCGGCGTCCTCGCCCTGCTGCAGCAGGGCGGTGCCCTGGGACAGATGAGGCAGATACGGCTCGAACCAGTTGGCGAACTCCACCGGTCCCAGGCGCTCGATGGCCGCGGGATAGTCCCCGTCCTCGTAGGCGCTCAGAGAGGTCGCCTGGGTGATCGGCATGGAGACGAACTTGACCGTCAACAGGGCCAGCGCCAGGATCAGCGGGGAGAGGATCGCGAACACGATGATGCGGGTCAGGCGCAGCCGCTTCACGTTCAGACCGAAGTCCTTGGGGCTGCCGCTCTGGTCCTGCGCGAGCGTGGTCCCGGGACCACCGGTGGCTGCCGTGCCCGCAGCCTCCGCGCTGCGGGGATGCTCTGCCAGTGGTGTGCTCATCGCTGCGCTCCTGAGATGTCGTAGCGGTCGAGCCGGCGGGGCAGCCGGTAGGTCATCTCGCCGAGCTCCCAGATCAGCAGGGCGGCCAGCGGGATCGCGGCCACCCAGTACCAGTCCTCGAAGCTCGCGACCCCCCGTGTGGACTCGATCGGGATCGGCCGGAGGGTGATCCCCTCCATCGTGCCCTCGATCGGTGCTGCCGGGTCCGTGCGGTGCAGGTACGGCACTCCGATCTCTCCGGCGATCGTCTGCAGCTGCTGCTCGTCGATGCTCGAGATGCCCTGCTGGCCATCCGGTCCGGTGATGTATTCGCCGTGGTCCTGGCCGCCTTCGGCCTTCATGGGCCCGCCCTCGGGGGTGCCATAGCCGAGCACCGCCCCGCCGTCCACGAAGCCCGCGGCCTGGCTGAAGGACTCGGAGTCGCGTTCGTCGGTGTTCTCCCCGTCGGAGAGGAAGTACACCAGCACGCTCGAGTCGGGATCCTCGGACCGGGCCTCGGAGATCTCCACCAGCAGCGGGGTCAGCGCACGGTCGACGTTCGACCCCGTCGAATAGGAGGTGGGCTCGGTGGTCAGGGTGTCGATCCACGCGCGGGCGGCACCGGCATCCGTGGTCAGCGGCAGCTGCTGGGTGGCCGTGGAGTCGAAGGCGATGATCGAGTACCTCGCGCCCTCGGTGAGGCCCATGATCTGCTCCATATCCGCCTTCACCCCCTCCAGCCGCGGCTGCTCGCCCGCATAGTCCTCGGCGTTCATCGAGCCGGTGCGATCCACCACGAAGAACACGTTCGCGTTCATCCGCTGGGTCTGCTCACCCTCGATCGGGGTGACCGGGCGCAGCGCGACCACCAGCAGCAGCAGGACCATCAGCAGGCGGCGCAGCCAGGCGGTGCGCTGGCGCGGCCGCCGCACCAGCAGCACTGTGCACAGGACCAGCATCACGCCGAACAGGGGGATCGTCGCCCACAGCGGCATCAGGTGCTCGAAATACATCAGCGGGCCCTCCATCCCAGGATCAGGATCCCGACGAGCGAGAGGAAGGTGAGGACGAATCCGAGCGCGGGATGGTCCGTGCGGACCACGGTCGGGGTCGCCCCCAGCACCTCCGCCTGCGTCTTCTGGATCTGGTTGATGATCGAGGGGATGGCCTCCGGGTCCGAGGACTCGTACAGCTCGCCGTCCTGGTCCTCGGTGGCCGTCTCCAGCTCCTCGAAGCACTGGGGACCGCACTCGTAGGCCCCGGGGTAGAAGGTGTACAGATCGATGTCACGTGAGGCGACCCTCTCGGTCGCCTCGTCGAGGGTGAAGATCGGCTCGCCGTTGACCTCGTTGTCCGTCGCGAAGATGATCGAGCGGGATCGATCCTGCTCCGCCTGGTCGAAGACCTGCGCGCAGGAGGCGAGGCCGTCCGGGACGATCGACGCCTCATCGGCGATCCCTCGGGTGCCGTCGACGAAGTCCACGTACTGACGCACCTTGTCGTCGGAGTAGTCCTGAGTGCCCAGGCGGTAGCCGAACTCGTCGAAGTCGATCGCCTCGGCCCCGGCCTCGAGCTCACGCTTGATCAGGTCGTAGTCATTGGTCAGCGGGAACACGGTGCGACTGGTCGAGTTGAAGATCGACAGCGCCACCCGCTCCCCCTCGAAGCCGTCCACCATCTCGGCGAAGGTCGAGAGGATCTCGGTGTCGTACTCATACATCGACCCCGAGACGTCCAGGCACAGCACGATGTCCCGCGACGAGAACTCCGGGGTCTCGATCCGCTCGCTCGCGATCCGCCCGGACAGCAGCGACGCCGCGATCACGGCGAACACCGCGATCCCCACCTGGAGCACGCGCACCACCCGGGCCGTGCGCTGCGCCCGCACGAAGCTCGGGATCCGATCCATGTACTGCGAATTCGCCACCAGCACCGGGGAGCGGCGCATCGCGCGCCGGTTCCAGAAGGTGATCGCCCAGACAGCGATCGCTGCCAGCAGCAGCAGCGCGGTGACCCACCAGAAGATCATGACCACGCGCGGATCACCTCCCGCGCGCGACGCACGGATTCGCGCAGGTCGCGGTCCGAGGACATCGCGAAGTCCGGCTCGTACAGGTCGGCGATGAGCTCGCCGACCGCGCGGGTGCGCTGATCGGCCAGCAGGGTCGCCAGATCCTGGCTGGTGACGTCGTGCCCAGTCGTGCGCCGCACGAAGCGGCGCATCACACCGGTGAGCTCGTGATGGCCGTCCCGCGCCTCGAGCTCGCCCGCCTCATGGCGATCGGCGATGTCGTTCACGGCGCGCAGGAACTCCGCCTTCAGGGTCTCGACGTCGCTGGGGCGGCGACGGTAGGCGATGCGCTTCTCGATCGCCCGCGTGATCTTCAGGGTGCCCACGATCAGCGCCGTGATCACCAGGACGCACAGCACCGCGAGGATCACCCAGGCGATCGAGTACTGCGGAGGGGCGATGATCTCCGGGGGCGCGGGTTCGGCCAGCAGCACGCCGGCGACCAGCTCAGGAACGGCCATGGCGATACTCCCTCGACCGCAGCAGCGAGACCATGTCGTCCACCACGGTGCTCTCCCCCTGCGTGAGCATGTGGCTGATGTGCAGGCGGTCCAGCATCTCCTCGATGCCCTCGTTGCGCGCCTGCCGGTACGCCGCGACGTCATGGGCGACCCGTTTCGAGGTGCGTGCCATGGCGCCGATCTCACGGGGCGAGTCCACGTCGATCACATCGTGGTCCAGCGCGGCGCCCTGCAGCGGGTCCGCATCGGCGATGCGGATCACGATCAGATCGTGGCGCGTCTTCAGTCGCCGCAGCAGTGTGAAGTCCTCGACGGTGGGGTGGGCCTCGTCGGTGATGATCGTCATCAGGGTCGAGTGCGTGGTGACCCGGAAGGCGCGTTCGAGCAGCCAGGAGGTGTTCGCGGCACCGGCCGCCGTGGTGGTCGCCTGCTGCGCGGTGCGCAGCAGCAGCTCGAGATGCCCATCGCTCGAGCGGGAGGGCAGCTGGATCGGGCGGCTCTCCTGACCCGCGACCATTCCCACCAGATCGCCGTTCTTCTGGGCCAGGAAGCAGACCATCCCGGCGGCCATGATCATCGCGTCCCGCTTGGAGCTGCCGTCGGCGGCGGTGGCCGCCATCGCCGCGGAGGTGTCGACGACGATCGAGAGATGGCGCACCCGCTCCTCGTTGAACTGCCGGATCAGCGGCTCTCCCGAGCGGGCGGTGGCCTTCCAGTCGATATCGGAGATCTTGTCGCCGGGCTGGTAGTACTTCAGGTCGTCGAAGTCCTCGCCGCTGCCCTTGAACAGCGACCGCCCCCGGCCCTGGATGAGTCCACGTGCCCGGTTCGAGGTGTGCAGATCCACCCGTGCCTTGACACGGGTCAGCAGCGACGTGGCCATCGAGTCGTCCGGTCCCCCTCAGTCGTTCTCGGTCGTTCTCAGTCGTCTGGGCCGCTCAGGGCATCGGCACGGCGTGGAACACCGCGTCGATGATCTGTTCCGGCTTGATGCCGCTGGCGAGTGCGTCGAAGGTGAGCACCAGGCGGTGGCGCAGCACCCCGTGCCGCATCGCCCGCACGTCATCAGGGGTGACGTAGTCGCGTCCGTTGAGCAGCGCGTGCGCCTGGCCCACCTTCATCAGCGCGAGCGAGCCGCGAGGGCTGGCCCCGACCCGCACGGACTGGGTGAGGTTCGGGACCGGGCGCGGGCCGGATCCTCGGGTGGTGAAGATCAGATCGATGATGTACCGCTTGACCGCGGGATCGACGTACACCTGATCCACCATCTCCTGGAGGAAGCGGACGTCCTGGAGGGTCACGGTGCCCACCGCCTCGCGCGGGCCGGTGAGGCTCCCGGCGGTCGAGCGGTCGAGGATCTCATGCTCCTCGGCCGGTCGCGGGTAGGTCAGGATCTCCTTCATCAGGAAGCGGTCCATCTGCGCCTCGGGGAGGACATAGGTGCCCTCCTCCTCGATCGGGTTCTGGGTCGCGAGCACCATGAACGGCTCCGGCAGGCGGTACACCTCGCCACCGATGGAGGTCTGCCGCTCCTGCATCGCCTCCAGCATCGCGGACTGCGTCTTGGCGCTCGAGCGGTTGATCTCGTCCAGCAGCACCACGTTCGCGTGCACGGGGCCCAGCTGAGTGGTGAAGGTCCCCGTGCCCGAGGAGTAGATCTGGGTGCCGATGATGTCATTGGGCATCAGGTCGGGGGTGCACTGGATGCGCGCGAAGGAGCCGGTGATCGAGGAGGCCAGGGCGCTCGCGGCGGTGGTCTTGGCCAGACCCGGCACGGACTCCAGCAGCACGTGCCCTCCCGCCGCCAGGGCGGCGATCAGCGTCGTGCGCAGGTTCTCCTGGCCCACCACGCGGGAGTGGAAGACCCCGGAGATGGTGGAGATGATCGCTCCGGCGCGCTCGAGGTCGCCGGGCGCGATGGCAGCGCTCGAGGGCGCGAACCCGCCGGGCCGCTGCGCGGCCCCCGGCGCAGGCCGGCCCGGTCCCGAGGCACCCGAGGCAGAGGACTCCGACAGTCCGGGCGGCGGACCCGGCACCATGGGACGCGCCTGATTCCCGGCGTGCTGGCTGGGTGGATTGCTCATGCGCTGCGGCTCCCCCGTCATGCGTTCGACTCGTGCGACTGGTACTGCTCATGCTCGGCGACCACGACCCGAGGCCCTGCTCCTCCCCCGAGGAGGCCGGAGGCCGGACCGGTCGCGGCCATGCTGAGGACCCGCCGGCCGCCGGCAGCGGATCACGGATCACCTCGCCGATCCTAGCGGCACCGGTCACCCCGGGTGCGAGTCGGTCTCGTCCCGGGCGTCGGTGGTGGGACAATGCCATGGTGCAAGCAGACCACTTCGATCGCGCGACACCCCCCGTCGCCCCCACCTCACCGGGGCTGCTGGTGGACGCGCAGGGTCGGGGCACCTTCGCCGTCGCGGCTCCGAGGGCGGAATCGATCGACCTCTGCATCCGCCAGGGTTCCACCGAGCACCGTCAGCGGCTGCGGCACTTCGACGGAGGTCTGCGCTGGGACCGGGTCAGCGGGATGACGCCCGGCACCCGCTACGGGCTCCGCGTCGATGGGCCCTGGGATCCCGGCGCCGGGCTGCTGTGCAACCCTCGAAAGCTCCTGTTGGACCCCTGGGCCCGCGGGGTCTCGCACTCCTCGTCGCTGCTGAGCTCGTTCTTCCCCTTCGAGGTCGATGCGATGCTCGACCGAGTGGGTGAGACGCCGATCCGCAGCGAGGTCGACAACGGTGACGACGCGATCTGGTCCGTGGTCGTCGCCGACGACTTCGACTGGCAGGGGGATCTGCGCCCGCTCGTGGACTGGGACTCCACAGTGCTCTACGAGCTGCACGTCAAGGGGTTCACCCAGCTGCATCCCGAGCTCCCGCCCGAGCAGCGCGGCACCTATGCCGGGTTGGGCCATCCCGCGGTGACCAGCTACCTGCGCAGCCTCGGGGTGACCACCGTGGAGCTGCTCCCCCTGCACGCTGCGATGGACGAGCCGCACCTGACCCGGCTGGGTCTGACCAACTACTGGGGCTACTCGACCCTGTCGTACTTCGCCCCGGACCCCTCTCTCGCCACCCCGGCAGCCCAGCACGCCGGCGCCCAGGCGGTGCTCGACGAGGTCAAGACCATGGTGCGGAACCTGCACGCGGCCGGTTTCGAGGTCATCCTGGACGTGGTCTACAACCACACCGCCGAGGGCGGTGCCGATGGACCTGCGCTCTCGCTGCGCGGACTGGACAACCTCGAGTACTACTGGATCGACCACGGCACCTTCTTCGACGTCACCGGGACCGGCGGCACCCTGGACCCGCGCTCACGGCATGTGATGGACCTGATCCTCGCCTCGCTGCGCTACTGGGTGCAGGAGGTCCACGTAGACGGCTTCCGCTTCGATCTGGCGGCCACGCTGGGCCGGGACGACCACGGCTTCAACCCCGACCATCCGCTGCTGCGCGCGATCCTCACCGATCCCGTGCTGCGCGGCGTCAAGCTCATCGCCGAACCCTGGGACGTGGGCACCGGCGGCTGGCAGACCGGGAACTTCCCCGCCCCCTTCACGGAATGGAACGACGCCTTCCGCGATGACGTGCGTGCCTTCTGGCTCTCGGACCGGGCGATGCGCGAGCGCTCGGGCAATGACGCGATCGGCGGCATCCGCGACCTCGCCACCCGCCTGGCCGGTTCCTCCGACCTGCTCACCGGGCAGGATCCCCTCGAGCTCCCGGCCGGACGCAGCCTCCGCTCCCCCTGGGCATCGGTCAACTACGTCACCGCCCATGACGGCTTCACGCTGCGGGACCTCACCGTCTACGAGACCAAGCGCAATGAGGCCAACGGCGAGGACAACCGCGACGGCACCTCCGACAACCGCTCCTTCCATCACGGATATGAGGGGGAGGTCGGCTCGGGCATCGAGGGGGCGGCAGAGGTCGAGGAGGCACGGCGTCGCACCACCCGCAGCATCCTGGCCACACTGCTGCTGGCCTCGGGCACCCCGATGCTCACCGCCGGGGACGAGCGCTATCGCACCCAGCAGGGCAACAACAACGCCTACTGCCAGGACAACGAGATCTCCTGGATGGACTGGAGCCGCAGCCGCCGCAGCGACCAGCTGCGCGAGACCGTCTCCCGACTGCTGCAGCTGCGCGGCGAGCATCCGCAGCTGCGCGCGCCGCACTTCCTGCGCCCCGCCGACCCGGCGGCGCTCGATGCCGGGCAGGTCGCCTGGTTCGGTGCCGAGGGTCTGCCGATCGCGCACGAGGAGTGGATGGATCCCTCCCAGCACCTGCTCGCCATGCTGCGGCCGGCGATCCCGGGTCGGGAGGGTTCCGAGCACCTGCTCGTGATCCTCTCCACCGAGGCCGAGGAGGTCGCGCTGCGCCTGCCCAGGGCTCCCTGGCCGCAGGGCACCGCACGGATCCTCCTGGACACCGCCCTGGAGACCCCCGAGGGTCTTCCGCTCACACCGCTGGTGGAGCGGAGCGTCATGGTGGAGCCCGGCAGCGTGGTGGTCATCGGGATCAGCCCCGACGGCGCAGAGGGGACGCCCGAGCGGCTATCGTGAGGACCGTCACCGCGACCGTCGCAGAGCACCTCGTCAAGGACGAGAGCTCAGGCAGGAGAGGCCATGTCCGAGACCACTGACCGCACGGGGCTGGACGCCGGCATCGGCCGTATCCCGATCATGGCGGTGCAACCCGTCGTCGACGGCGGGAGGTACCCGGCACGCTGCGTCGAGGGCGAGACCGTCACGGTCAGCGCCAACACGTTCCGCGAGGGGCACGATGCGATGGGCGTGCAGCTCGTGCTGATCTCCCCCGAGGGGAAGGAGCAGCGACGCGCACTCGACCTCGTCGAACCCGGTCTGGACCGCTGGGAGACCTCCATCCGCCCCGAGCAGATCGGTCGCTGGAGCTTCCGGATCGAGGCGTATTCCGCACCGTTCAGCACCTGGGCGCACGTCGCCGAGGTGAAGATCCCGGCGGGGATGGACGTGGACCTGGTCTGCGCCGAGGGTGCGCTGGTGCTGCAGCGGGTGCTCGCCGAGATCGAGGACGGGAGCCGGCCTGCCGCCGACGGCCCGGTGCTCCGCGCCGCGCTGGAGAGCCTGCGCGCCCCCGGCCTGTCGGCCGCCGCGCGCGTCGCCCCGGCACTCGCCGCAGACCTGCGGGGCATCCTCACGGAGCGTCCGCTGCGCGAGGGGGTGACCGTCGCGGGACCGTTCCCGCTCGAGGTCCAGCGCCGTCGGGCCCTGTACGGCTCCTGGTACGAGTTCTTCCCCCGCTCGGAGGGAGCCCGCTTCGACCCCGAGCACGGCTGGACCTCCGGCACCTTCCGCACCGCGGCCGAGTCCCTGGACCGGATCGCCGAGATGGGCTTCGACGTCGCCTACCTGACGCCGATCCACCCGATCGGCTCGACCTTCCGCAAGGGCCGCAACAACACCCTCGACCCGCTGCCCGGAGACCCGGGCTCCCCCTACGCGATCGGTGCTGCGGAGGGCGGGCATGATGCGCTCCACCCTGAGCTGGGCACCATGGAGGACTTCGACGCCTTCATCTCCCGGGCGAAGGAGCTCGACCTCGAGGTCGCGATGGACATCGCACTGCAGTGCTCCCCGGATCATCCCTGGGTGAAGGAGCATCCTGAGTGGTTCACGGTGCAGGCGGACGGCACGATCGCCTATGCCGAGAACCCGCCGAAGAAGTACCAGGACATCTACCCGCTCAGCTTCGACACCGACTACGAGGGTCTCTACGCCGCGATCCGCGACATGCTCGAGCTGTGGGTGGCGCACGGGGTGACGCTGTTCCGGGTCGACAACCCCCACACCAAACCGGTGCGCTTCTGGGAAGAGCTCCTGGCCGAGTTCGCCCAGACGCATCCCGAGGTCATCTTCCTGGCCGAGGCCTTCACCCGGCCCACCATGATGCACACCCTGGGCAAGGTCGGCTTCCACCAGAGCTACACCTACTACACCTGGCGCGAGAGCGCCGAAGAGCTGCGCGAATACCTCGAGGAGCTGGTCGAGACCGCCCCCTTCATGCGGCCGAGCTTCTGGCCCACCACGCATGACATCCTCACCCCGTTCATGAGCGAGGGCGGTCGGCGGGCCTTCGTGCTGCGCGCCATCCTGGCCGCGACGCTGGTCCCGACCTGGGGCATCTACAGCGGCTATGAGCTCGTGGAGGACGTCCCCCGGCCCGGCGCCCAGGAGCAGATCGACAACGAGAAGTACGAGTTCAAGCCGCGCGACTACGCCGGCGCGCTGGCCCGGGGCGAGAGCCTCGAGCCGCTGCTGGGGACCCTGAACCGGATCCGCCGCGAGCACCCCTCGCTGCAGACCCTCACCACGATCCGCTTCCATGAGGCCGACGACGAACAGGTGCTGGTCTTTTCCAAGCACCTCGACGCCGCAGGCAGCGGGACCGGTGCCCCGGACACAGTGCTGGTGGTCTCGCTGACCGCGCACGACCGCGATGCCTGGACCACTCTGAGCCTGGATCTCGATGCGCTCGGGGTGGGCGAGAGCTTCGAGGTCGAAGATCTGCTGACCGGTGAACGGTTCCGCTGGGGACGCGATCCCTACGTGATCCTGAGCGCCGAAGACCGTCCCGCGCACGTCCTGCGGATCATCCACCCCGAGGAGAGCTGACATGTCCGACACTCCCGCCCGCGCTGACACTCCCGCCCGCGCTGCGACGCCGACGCCCCCTGATGCGGGAGCGGCGTCCCTCCCTACTCAGGGTTCCCGCTCCGCTCAGGGTTCCCGCTCCACGCCGGTGATGCCGCTGGGTGAGCATGAGCTGGGCGCCACCGCGACCGGCAGCTACCACGAGCCCCACTCGGTGCTCGGTGCCCACGAGTACGAGGGGGCGACCACTGTGCGCACCCTCAAGCCGCTCGCGCACGAGGTCTCGGTGCTGCTCCCGGACGGCGCCGTCCACGCCATGGAGCACGAGTACGACGGCATCTGGGTGGCGACCCTGCCGCTGCCCGAGCTGCCCTCCTACCGGATCCGGGTGACCTGGTCCGAGGGCACCGCCGCGGTGGACATCGAGGAGCCGTATCGCTTCCTGCCGACCGTCGGCGAGCTGGATCTGCACCTCATCCAGGAGGGTCGCCACGAGGAGCTGTGGCGCGCGCTGGGCTCGCATGTGCGCACCGTCGAGGAGGGCCCGGACACGATCGCGGGAACCTCCTTCACCGTCTGGGCCCCGAACGCGCGCGCCGTGCAGGTGGTGGGCTCGTTCAACGGCTGGGATGGTCGGATGCACGCGATGCGTTCGCTGGGCTCGGCCGGGGTGTGGGAGATCTTCATCCCCGGTGCCGGCGACGGCGAGACGTACAAGTATCGGATCCTCGGCGCCGACGGGACCTGGCGCGACAAGGCGGACCCGATGGCCCGCTTCGCGGAGGTGCCACCGGCCACCGGCTCCGTGATCACCACCAGCAGCTTCGAGTGGACCGACGAGCACTGGCTGGCCGAGCGCGCCGCCCATGATGCGGTCGCCTCGCGGATGTCCATCTACGAGGTGCATCTGGCCAGCTGGAGGCCGGGCCTGGGCTATCGGGAGCTGGCCGTCGAGCTGACCGACTATGTGCGCGACATGGGCTTCACCCATGTCGAGTTCATGCCGGTGGCCGAGCATCCCTTCGGAGGCTCCTGGGGATACCAGGTGACCGGGTACTACGCCCCCACCTCACGGCTGGGCACGCCTGATGAGCTGCGCCATCTGATCGACACCCTCCATGGAGCCGGCATCGGCGTGATCCTGGACTGGGTCCCGGCGCACTTCCCGAAGGACGAGTGGGCGCTGGGCCGTTTCGACGGCACACCGCTGTACGAGCATGCCGATCCACGTCGCGGGGAGCATCCGGACTGGGGCACCTACGTGTTCGACACCGGCCGCAATGAGGTGCGCAACTTCCTGGTCGCCAATGCGTGCTACTGGCTCGAGGAGTTCCATGTCGACGGCCTGCGGGTCGATGCCGTCGCCTCGATGCTGTACCGGGACTACTCCCGTGAGGAAGGGCAGTGGCTGCCCAACCACCACGGCGGCCGTGAGGATCTCGAGAACATCGCCTTCCTCCAGGAGACCACCGCCACCGCCTACAAGCGGGCCCCGGGCATCATGATGATCGCCGAGGAGTCCACCTCCTTCCCCGGTGTCACCCGCCCCACCGACACCGGCGGGCTCGGCTTCGGGTTCAAGTGGAACATGGGCTGGATGCACGACACCCTCGAGTACCTCGGGCAGGATCCCGTGCATCGCCAGTACCACCACGGCGAGCTGACCTTCTCGATGGTCTACCAGTACTCCGAGAACTTCGTGCTCCCGCTGAGCCATGACGAGGTCGTGCATGGCAAGGGGTCGCTGCTGCGCAAGGCTCCGGGCGATGACTGGCAGCAGGCGGCGAACCTGCGCGCCTATCTTGCCTTCCAGTGGTCGCATCCGGGCAAGCAGCTGGTGTTCATGGGCATCGAGTTCGCCCAGGGCACCGAGTGGTCGGAGCAGGCCGGACTGCCCTGGTGGCTGTTGGAGTACCCGTTGCACCGGGGTGTCCAGCAGCTGGTGAAGGATCTCAACGCCCTCCAGGCGGAGTTCCCCGCCTTCTACGAGCGCGACCAGGACCCGGGCGGCTTCGAATGGCTGATCGGTGACGATGCGAGCCACAACTCGCTGTCCTTCGTGCGTCGCGATCAGGCCGGCGATCCGGTGGTGGTGGTCCTGAACCTCTCGGCGGAGCCCTGGCACGAGTACCGGATCCCGTTGCCCGAGGGCGGGAGCTGGCTCGAGGTGCTGAACACCGACGCTCCGGTCTACGGCGGCGGCGGCGTAGGGAACCTCGGCCGGGTGCACGCGGAGCCGCTGCCGCAGCATGGCCGCGACTACTCGGTGCGGCTGTCGGTGCCGCCGCTGGGCGCGGTGGTGCTGGTCCCCGAACGGCTGCGGGCGGGCTGACCGCGCACCGCCGGGTCACACCGCCGGATCACTCCGCCAGATCACTCCGCCAGGTCCGCCCCGGCTGACTGCAGATGGACGATGCGCGGCCCGCTCCCCCGAGGGAACGGGCCGCGCATCGCGTGGGGCCGGGCATGTCAGAACAGACCTGTCAGAACAGACCTGTCAGAAGGGACCTGTCAGAACAGCAGGTTCGCCATGCGCTTGCGTGCCGGCGCCACCCGCGGGTCCTCTGCACCCGCCACCTCGAACAGCTCCAGCAGACGTGTCCGCACGATGTCCTTGGTCTCCTGATCGGCGCCGCGCAACAGGTCCAGCAGACGCGCGAAGGCGTCCTCCACATGACCACCGAGCATGTCGAGATCCGCGGTCAGCAGCTGGGCTCCCAGATCGGTGGGGCGCTGCGCAGATGCTTCCCGGGCTGCGGCGAGCTCGGTGCCCTGAGTGCGCCGCATCAGGTTCACCATCGCCAGGCCGGCCTTCGCCTCAGCATCTGCCGGCGCTTCCTGCAGCTGCTTCTGGTAAGCGGCCACGGCCGCGTCGAGATCGCCACGCTCGATCGCCGCATAGGCCTCGGCGATCAGCGGCGGCAGCGGCTCTTCGGCGGGAGCCTCTTGCGCGCCGTCGCCGGCGGGGATATCCATGCCCTGCTGGCGGGCCACTTCGAGCACCTGGGCGAGGAGATTGTCGATCTCTGCATCCGGGAGCACGGCCTGCACGATCGGCTGGATCTGGCCCATGATCAGCAGCAGCAGGGTGGGAAGCTGCTCGACGCGCAGCGCGGTGGCGACCCGCTGCTGGGTGTCGGCGTCGACGAGCGCGAGCCTGATCGCCCCGCCCCGCCCGTCGACCGAACGGCGCAGAGAGGCGAGGAACTGCTCTCCCTCGGGGACCCGCGAGCTGGTCACCAGCAGCAGGGTGGGCACCTGCTGGGAGTCCGTGATCAGCTGTTCGAGACCCTGCTCGGTGACAGCGACCTCGTGCGCCGACGGGGTGCCGGCACCGGGTGCTGCGCCGGCGGAGGCGGCGCCTCCGGCGGGCTGCTTCAGCGCTGCCAGATCGATGATTCCGTACGGATCGGTCACAGGTGTACTCCTTCGACGACTGCAGGACGGACCCAGTCTAGGGAGTCGTGCCGGGCATGCGCTGAGCCTGCCCGGTCACTTCCCGCTGGCATTCAGCGCGGTCTGCGTGGCGCCGATCGGCTGGACCTGTCCACCTGCGTCCTGAGACGGGATGTAGAGCGCGACATGGGTGCCGTACTCCCGGATGTACTCGGAGGTGAACTCCTTCTTCCCGATCACCTTGGTGTACTTGTTGTCCTCGGCGTAGCGCATCGTGGCGCCGTCCTTGATGGTGACCTTCCGGGTGGACATCAGCGTGCCCATCACGATCGCCCCGCCGTCATCGGTGCGCAGCCCGAGCAGCTCGCCGTCCTTGACGGTGTAGCTCTCCCGCACGGTCGCAGCCTCGTCCCACTCGACCCCGGCGTTGAGCTCGGAGCGCTCGGTCTGGATGCGCTCATGGGTGCCGGCCTGGAAAGGGTTGGGAGCGAGCAGGTCCTCGGCGTCGTCGGCATCGCCGCCGGTGAGCACCTTGGCGTAGAGCGCGAGCGCCTCGGCCGGAGTCATCACCAGGCCTTCGGTGTCCGCGGTGACCTGCTCCGCACCGATCAGCTCGTTGGCGACCACGGGCATCTCGATCCCCACGGCCTGCTGAGCCCAGCCCCAGGAGCTGTAGGGCGATTTCGCATCGGCCTGCTGCAGCGCCATGAAGTACGGGACCCCGTCCTCCGCCACCGAGTCCTGGACCAGCGCGATCGCGACCCGGGGGAACTCTGCGGTCACGGAGGTCATCGGGACGATCAGTTCGGTGCCGGGGACCTTGAGGTCCTCGGCCCACTCCTCTGCCTTGGCGATCATGGCGTAGGCGGCAGTGCGAAACTCGGCGGCGGATCCGGAGACACGCGGGGCGAGCAGCGCCGCGTCCCGCGCCTCATCGGCGGCGACCACTGCGGCATTGACCTCGGGCACGATGGTCGCGAACTGCTCCGTGGTCTGGACCGGAGCGGGCTCCTCTCGCGGCTCGCCGGTGGGCGGGGCCTCCGGCGGTGCGAGCTCGGCCGTGCAGGCGGCGAGGAGTCCGCTCGCCATGAGGGTTCCGGCACCGAGGAAGAGGCCGCGGCGACCGACGGATCGGCTGTTCATGGTGGTGTCCTTCGATGCAGGGTAGGGCAGGTCGTGGCGGCTCATCGGCGCTCCTCGTCATCGCCGAAGAGCCGGACCGGTCCGGCAGGATCCGAGTCGTCGTCCTCGGTGCCGGGCGTGCCGGGCGTTCCGAGCGACCAGACGCTCTCCTCCGGCACCGGATCCGTACCGGCGGTCTCGGTGCCTGCAGCCACGTCGTCAGCGGGTGCGGCGCCAGCGGCCGCGCCATCAGCAGGTGCGGCGTCAGCAGGTGCGGCGTCAGCAGGTGCGGCGTCAGCGGAGGTGAGGTCCGCGGAATCGACGTCGGGCTCGTCGGCGTCGGACTCATCGACGGTCGCAACAGCTTCGCTCCCGCCGGCTGCGGCACCGGCCAGGGCCGGAGCGGCCTGGTCCGCGACGCCGGGCTCCCCGTCCTCGACGCTCCAGTCCTCGTCCTCATCGCGTCGGCGGCCGCCGATCGAGACCACCAGCAGCACCAGCCCGATCACGGCGATCGCGGCGCCACCGGCGTAGGCGAAGGGCACCCATTCGTTCTCCGCGTCGACGGGCCAGGTGATGGAGACCTTGTCCGCGCCGGGGGCGGTGCCGTCGGTGACGATCAGCAGTGGCCGGTAGGCCTGCGCGTTCTCCCCATTCTCGCCCGCCCAGAAGTCCGCGACATCGATCGTGTAGGGGCTGGGCTTCGTCTCCACGGACCGCCAGAGGTCAGACGTGGTGGGATCGGTCAGCTCCGCGGCACCCTCGGGGTTGACCTCCTGGGTGCTCAGCGTGGTCCAGTCATCGGCGCCGGTGATCCGGGTGTAGCGGACGTCTTCGAGGTAGGCATCGATATCGCCGTTCGCAGCGGTGATGACCGAGACGTCAGAGGCGCCTTCGATGACGACCTTCCCCTCCTCGCCGCCCACATAGAGCACACCCGGGTCGATCACCACGGCAGAGCCGGGATCGTCGAAGGTTACCGTCGCGGTGGTCTCGGTCTCGGGCGCCCAGGTGGTCTCCCCCAGGCGGCCCAGCACGAGTCCGATGATTCCGATGAGGATCAACAGAACTGCCAGGGGTCGTTGCACGGTAGGAAGCTCCTTCGGGGTGGCCCGGGATCGGGACCGGTGCGGGGACCTGTTCACGATACGAGCGGCGCGGATCCCAGACCAGGCCCTAGTGAGCATCTGCACCTGGGTAAAGCCCTTCTCATGAACGTCTCATCGAACTCTCATCCTCCGGCCCGGGACCAGACCGCCACGGCCGGTGACGTACCCTGGATGGGTGCGTCTCGTCGTTGCCCGTTGCTCTGTCGACTACACCGGTCGGCTCACCGCCCATCTCCCGCTGGCCCCTCGGCTGCTGATCATCAAAGCCGATGGCAGCGTCCTCATCCATTCCGATGGGGGAAGCTACAAGCCCCTGAACTGGATGAGCCCTCCCTGCACGCTGTCGACCACGCGTCGCAGCGACGAGGAGGCTGCAGACGATCCCGAGGGCGGCTGGTTCGAGCAGTGGGACGTGGTCCACGGGAAGACGGGCGACCGGTTGCGGGTGCGGCTCCACGAGGTCTTCGAGGACTCCTCCCATGAGCTCGGCGTGGATCCCGGCCTGCAGAAGGACGGGGTCGAAGCCCATCTCCAGGCTCTGCTGGCGGACAACATCGAGACCTTGGGCACGGGCTGGTCCCTGGTGCGCCGCGAGTACTTCACCGCGATCGGCCCGGTGGACATCCTCGCCCGCGACCAGGACGGCGGTTCTGTCGCAATTGAGATCAAGCGACGGGGCGAGATCGACGGCGTCGAGCAGCTCACCCGCTATCTCGAGCTGCTCAATCGTGACCCGCTGCTGGCTCCGGTGCGCGGCATCTTCGCCGCCCAGGCGATCAAGCCGCAGGCCCGGGTGCTCGCCGGTGACCGCGGCATCGACTGCGTGACCCTCGACTACGACGCCCTGCGCGGCATCGACGACGCCGAATCCCGTCTGTTCTGACTGCCTCTGTTCTAGCAGTCTCTGTTCTGACCGTCGCTGTTTCGACCGTCTCTGTTTCGACCCTCTCTGTTCTGACCGTCGCGCCTGATCCGATGGCGCCGTCGGCATCCACCGCCTGACCAGGAGCGACCATGAGCACGTCCGAGCCTGAGCGGTCCCCCGCACTCACCGCCGATCTGGTCCTGCGCGGAACTGCCGTGCTCGAGCAGGGGCTGGTGCCGGACGCGCTGGTGCTGATCGGAGGAGGCGACATCCTCTGGGCCGGGCCCGCCGCACTGGCTCCGTGGCATGGGGCGACGAAGGTCCTCTCCCACGACGGCATCATCCTTCCCGGGCTGGTGGACCTGCACTGCCACGGCGGTGGCGGGGCGTCGTTCCCCGATGCGAGTGATCCTCGCGAGCTGCTCACTGCGGTGCACGAGCATCGTCGACATGGCACGACCAGCCTGGTCGCCTCTCTGGTGACCGCCGATGCGCAGACGCTGCGCTCTCGCGTCGCGGATCTCGCCCAGCTCGCCGCCGACGGCGAGATCGCGGCGATCCATCTCGAGGGCCCGTTCATCTCCGTCGCCCGGCGCGGGGCCCAGAATCCCGAGCACATCACCGGCGGCGATGCCGATCTGGTCCGCGAGCTCGCCCAGATCGCCGGCGGCGCTCTCGTCACCATGACGGTGGCCCCGGAAGCAGAAGACGCCGACGCGGTGATCGAGGCGCTGGCCGAGGTCGGGGCACTCCCCTCGCTCGGTCACACCGACGGCAGCAGCGCCCAGATGACACGGGCGATCGAACTCTCCCGCACCGAGCTGCGGCGGGAGCACGGTCGTTCCGCGCTGCCCACCGCGACCCATCTGTTCAACGGAATGCGTCCGATCCATCATCGGGATCCCGGCCCCGCACTCGCCGCTCTGGATGCCGCCGCGCGCGGGGAGCTGGTGGTCGAGGTGATCGCGGATGGCGTCCACCTCGATGCCCGCACCGTGGCCCACGTCTTCACGATCGCTCACGAGGACAGCGTGGCATTGGTGACCGACGCGATGGCGGCGGCCGGGATGCCGGACGGCCAGTACCGGCTCGGCGCGCTCGACGTCACGGTCGATGCGGGGGTGGCGACCCTCACCGGCGGCACGTCGATCGCCGGTGGCACTGCGCATCTGCTTGACGTGGTCCGCTTCGCGGTCACCGAAGCCGGGGTGGACCTGGTCCGCGCCGTGCGTGCGGCCTCCACAGTGCCGGCCACGGTGCTCGGCATGCAGGATCGGATCGGGATGCTGGCCGCAGGCCGCCGTGCCGATGTGGTGCTGGCAGATGCGCAGCTGAGGCCCATGACCGTGCTGCGTAGCGGCGAGACCGTGAGCGTCTGAGGCTCTGAGCGTCTGAGGCTCTGAACCTCTGCTCTGAGGCTCTGGGCCTCTGGGCCTCTGGCGAGCCTTAGGGAGCTCGCGTGCTAAGGCCTTAGGGCTCCAGAGCCGCATGATGGGGTGAGGGTCTCAGTCGGCGTCGCCGAGGACCATCCCCGTCGGTGCGGCCTCGAGCCAGGAGTTCAGCGCCGCCCCGGAGACCAGGTCCACGATCGCGCTGACCTCACGCCCGCCGCGCAGGTCGAACTCGAGGAGATAGGAGTCCTCCCCGCCCTCGATCGGGGACGGGAGGCGACGCCGCGAGACGTCCAGGATGTCGATCCGGCGGATCACCACCTCGGGGCGCACCCGCAGCGAGAAGGCCCGGAACCAGCGCAGCCGGTCGTTGCCGAAGCGCATCAGGCCGTGCTGCCAGCTGGTGCCGCCCACCAGCCCCCGGCGCCGCAGCGTGCACTCGAAGGCACCTCGGCGGCGAGAGACCAGCACCTGGCGCAGCACCACGAGCAACGCGGCCACGACGACGAGCATCCCGACCCCCAGCAGGAGGATCGGGATGCTCAGCTCTGTCATGGTCGGAGGGCGCGGATCAGAACCGGGAGTCCTGCGACGGAACGCTCGTCGCGTCGTCCACGCCGATGGTCACGACATCGGAGTCGACCGAGACGAAGCCGCCGTCCACGGCAAGCTGCTCGACGTGGCCGTCCTGGTCGATGATCCGCACCGTGCCGGTGCCGAGGATCGCCAGGGTGGGCTGCATCTGGGGCAGGATGCCCATCGAGCCGTCCACGGCAGGCACGACGACCTGCGCGGCCTCTCCGGTCCAGACGGTCCGGTCCGCGGTGACGAAGGTGACGTCGAGCGCACTCACGCGCCGAGCTCCTTGTCGATGCGGTGCTGGTTCTCGAGCACCATGTCGATCCCGCCGACGTTGAAGAAGGCGGACTCGGTGATGTGGTCGAACTCGCCGTCGCAGATGCCGCGGAAACCCTCGATGGTGTCGCGCAGCGGGACGTCCGAGCCGTCGACGCCGGTGAACTGCTTCGCGAGGTGCGTGTTCTGGGAGAGGAACTGCTGGATGCGGCGCGCACGCGAGACGATGACCTTGTCCTCCTCGGACAGCTCATCGACGCCGAGCATAGCGATGATGTCCTGCAGCTCCTTGTTGCGCTGGAGGATCTGCTTCACGCGCACCGCGGTGTCGTAGTGGTCCTGGCCCACGTAGCGCGGGTCGAGGATCCGCGAGGTCGAGGTCAGCGGATCGATCGCCGGGTAGAGGCCGCGCGAGGCGATCTCACGCGAGAGCTCGGTGGTGGCGTCGAGGTGGGCGAAGGTGGTCGCCGGAGCCGGGTCGGTGTAGTCGTCGGCCGGGACGTAGATCGCCTGCATCGAGGTGATCGAGTGGCCGCGGGTCGAGGTGATGCGCTCCTGGAGCACACCCATCTCGTCGGCCAGGTTGGGCTGGTAGCCCACTGCAGAGGGCATACGGCCCAGCAGGGTCGAGACCTCGGAGCCCGCCTGGGTGAAGCGGAAGATGTTGTCGATGAACAGCAGCACGTCCTGGCTCTGCACATCGCGGAAGTACTCCGCCATGGTCAGTGCCGAGAGCGCGACGCGCAGGCGGGTGCCCGGCGGCTCGTCCATCTGGCCGAAGACGAGGGCCGTCTTCTCGATGACGCCGGATTCGGTCATCTCCTCGATGAGGTCCCAGCCCTCACGGGTGCGCTCGCCCACGCCGGCGAAGACGGAGACGCCGTCGTGGTTGTTCGCCACGCGGTAGATCATCTCCTGGATGAGGACCGTCTTGCCCACGCCCGCGCCGCCGAACAGGCCGATCTTTCCGCCCTGCACGTAGGGGGTGAGCAGGTCGATCGACTTGATGCCGGTCTCGAACATCGTGGTCGCCGATTCGAGCTGGTCGAAGTTCGGTGCCTTGCGGTGGATCGGCCAGCGCTCGGAGATCTCGAGCTCGGAAGCCGGCTTGTTCAGCGGGTTCCCGACCACGTCGAAGACCGTACCGAGCGTCGCATCGCCCACGGGCACGGAGATCGGGGCGCCGGTGTCGGTCACGGCCTGACCGCGCACGAGGCCATCGGTCGGCTTCAGAGCGATCGCACGGATCATGCCGTCGCCCAGGTGCTGGGCGGTCTCGAGCGTCAGGGTCGAGGCCTCGAGGCCCGAGCCTTCCGCCGAGATCTCGATGGTCAGCGCGTTGTAGAGGTTCGGGATGTTCCCCGGGGGGAACTCGATGTCGACGACGGCGCCGGTGACGCGGGCGACGCGCCCGGTGGCGGTCGCGGTCGGAACGGGGGCGGTGGTGGTCATGTGCGTTCTCTCCATGTCGGGCCGACGCGCGGGGCGCTGTCGGCCAGGGTCTCAGCGTTCGGTGCGGCCAGATCCCGAGAGGGCGTCGGCGCCGCCGACGATCTCCGTGATCTCCTGGGTGATCTCCGCCTGACGGGCGGAGTTCGCCAGTCGGGTGAACTTTCGGATCTGGGTCTCCGCGTTGTCGGTAGCGGACTTCATGGCGCGCTGCGTGGAAGCGTGCTCCGAAGCCATCGCCTGCAGCAGGATGTTGATGATCCTCGACTCGACGTATCGCGGCATCAGCTCCGCGACGACGGTGTCGGCGTCGGGAGCGAACTCGTACAGCGGGAACGCCGGTCGAGTCTCGACTGCCCCGGGCGCCACAAGACCCATCGGCACCATCCGGATGGACTTGGTGTCCTGGACGAACCGGGTCTTGAACTGGGTGCCCACGACATACAGCTCGTCGAGGTGCACGGCCGGGTCCTCGCTGAGGAGATCCCCGGTGAGGACTCCCGCGATCTCCCGACCGAGGTTCGGCAGCTCGTTCTCCTTGTACGGAGTCCACGCGCGATGCGGGGGACGATTTCGGAAGCGGTAGTACGACTCGCCCTTGCGGCCGACGACGTACATCACCGGTTCCTTGCCCTCGTCGCGGAGCGTGTTCGCGAGCTGCTCCGCCGCCCGGATCACGTTGTGTGAGTACGGACCGGTCATGCCGCGGTCCGCCGTGATCATCAGGATTCCCGCACGGCCCGTCTGCTGGCGCTCGCTGTCCAGGAACGGGTGCGTGATCTCATCGGAGTGGGTGGCCACCGAGCCGATGGCGCGCGTGAGCGCATCGGCGTACGGCGTCGTCGCCAACACCCGGGCGTGGGCCTTGGCGATGCGCGACGCGGCGACCATCTCCTTGGCCTTGAAGATCTTCTTCATCCCTTGGGCTGAACGGATCTTCTGCTTGTAAACCCTCTGCTGGGCTCCCATGTCTCTCCTCGTGCGGGGTGGATGCGTCCGGCGGATGCCGCCGCCTCCTCAGAGGCGGCGGCAGCTCGCATCAGCCGCGGACGATCTGCTCCTGCTCGATCTGATCGGCTGCCAGTCGGCCGCTCTCGTCGTTGCGCACCGCACCGTCGCCCTTGCCGGCGAGGTAGTCCTGCTTGACCTGGTCGAGGATGCTCGAGAGCTCCTCTTCGGTGGCGGACTCGAACTTGCCGGTGGTGCGGATCGCCTCGAGCACGCCGCCGTTGTGGCGGAGATGCTCGAGCAGCTGACCCTCGAACTCGCGCACGTCCTCGACCTCGAGGTCGTCGAACTTGCCCTTGGTGCCGGCCCAGATCGAGACGACCTGCTCCTCCATCGGGAACGGCGAGTACTGGGACTGCTTGAGCAGCTCCATGAGGCGAGCGCCGCGGCTCAGCTGCTGCTTCGAGGCGGCGTCGAGATCCGAGGCGAACATCGCGAAGGCTTCGAGGTCCCGGTACTGGGCGAGGTCGATCTTCAGCGTGCCCGAGACCGACTTCATGGCCTTGGTCTGGGCGGAGCCGCCGACGCGGGACACCGAGATGCCGACGTCGACCGCAGGGCGCTGGTTCGAGTTGAACAGGTCCGACTGCAGGAAGCACTGGCCGTCGGTGATCGAGATGACGTTGGTCGGGATGTACGCCGAGACGTCATTCGCCTTGGTCTCGATGATCGGCAGGCCGGTCATCGAACCGCCGCCCATCTCGTCCGAGAGCTTCGCACAGCGCTCGAGAAGGCGCGAGTGCAGGTAGAAGACGTCACCCGGGTAGGCCTCACGGCCCGGCGGGCGGCGCAGCAGCAGCGACACGGCGCGGTACGCCTCGGCCTGCTTCGAGAGGTCATCGAAGATGATGAGGACGTGCTTGCCCTCGTACATCCAGTGCTGGCCGATGGCCGAACCGGTGTAGGGAGCGATGTACTTGAAGCCCGCGGGGTCAGAGGCCGGGGCGGCGACGATGGTGGTGTACTCCATCGCGCCGTTCTCCTCGAGCGTCGCGCGCACCGAGGCGATGGTCGAGCCCTTCTGGCCGATGGCGACGTAGATGCAGCGCACCTGCTTGTCCGGATCGCCCGACTCCCAGTTCGCCTTCTGGTTCAGGATCGTGTCGATCCCGATGGCGGTCTTGCCGGTCTGCCGGTCACCGATGATCAGCTGACGCTGGCCACGGCCGATCGGGGTCATCGCATCGATCGCCTTGAGGCCCGTCTGCATGGGCTCCTTGACGGCCTTGCGCTGCATGACGCCGGGAGCCTGGAGCTCGAGGGCGCGGCGGCCCACGGTCTCGATCTCGCCGAGGCCGTCGATCGGGGTGCCGACCGGGTCGACCACGCGGCCGAGGTAGCCGTCACCGACGGGCACGGAGAGGACCTGGCCGGTGCGACGCACCTGCTGGCCCTCCTCGATGCCGGTGAACTCGCCGAGCACGACGACGCCGATCTCGCGCAGCTCGAGGTTCAGCGCGAGGCCGAGGGTGCCGTCCTCGAAGCGGACGAGCTCGTTCGCCATGACGTTCGGCAGGCCCTCGACACGCGCGATGCCATCGGCGGCTTCGCTGACGCGGCCGATCTCCTCGCGCTCGGTGGCGCCTGCCTGATAGGTGGACACCGCAGTGTCCAGGGCGTTCCGGATCTCCTCCGGGCTGATCGTGAGCTCCGCCATCTGGTGCTTCGCTTCCTCTCGGTCTCCCCGCTGGGGGGGGATGGTCTTCACAAAGTGCTGGGGACGCCGGGGCGTCGGGACTAAGTCAGGCCACCAGCTGCGACCGGGCTCGGGAGAGCCGGGCCAGCACGGTGGCGTCGTAGAGGTCGTCGCCGACCTGGATCCGGAGACCGCCCACGACATCAGGGTCGACCTGGAGGTTCATCTGAACCTCGCGGCCGTAGATCCCGGCGAGGACCGCGCCGAGTCGGGACTGCTGTGCCTCGTTCAGGGGCACCGCGCTCGATACTGCAGCGAAGACGCGCCGACGACGATCGGAGGCGAAGCGTGCGAACTCCTCGACCCGCCGGGCCGGCTTGGTCGCGGTGCGACGTCCGACAGCTCTGGCCGCGAGGGCGAGAGCGAGCCGGTGGGTGCGACCCTCCAGCAGCGAGCGCAGGATGGTGGCGCGCTGCGCGGGATCCTCCCGAGAGCCGTCGAGCGCCGCAGTGAGATCACCGCTGTCGTCGATCAGCCGGGAGATCTCGAACAGCTCTCCTTCGACCTGCTCGAGCACGCCCTCGGACTGCGCCTGGGCAAGCAGCGCCGAGACGCCGAGCAGCTCGAGAGCGTCGAGGATGTCCTCCTGCTCGGACCAGCGCCGCTGCACGATCTCGAGCGTCAGCTCGAGGCTCTGCGGGCTGACCCGGCTGTTCAGCAGCGCACGCACGGTGGCCTCCTTGACCGCGGCCGGTCGGCCGGGGTCGGAGAGCGTGCGCACGAGCTGGTTGCTGGAGTCGATGGCATCTGCCACCGAGAACAGCTCCTGGGCTTCGGACTCCAGTGCACCGTTGCCGCCTGCGAAAGCGGCTTCGGCCTGCCGGAGCACCTCGGCGAAGGAGGTGGAGGAGGTTCCTCGCATCACGGTTCCTTATCGGGTGGTGGTCTGGCTCGACTCGAGGTCGTCCAGGAACCGGTCGATCACACGGCGGGAGCGCTCATCGTCGGTGAGTGACTCGCCGACGATCTTGGACGCCAGATCGCTTGCGAGCGATCCGACCTCCCCGCGCAGCTCGGTCGAGGCGGCGATCCGCTCGGCACTCAGCTGCTGACGGCCGTTGGCGAGCACGCGCTCGTTCTCGGCGTCGGCACGGGTACGGGCCTCGTCGACGATCTTCTGACCGTCGGCGCGGGCCTTCTCGCGGATCGAAGCGGCCTCCTGCCGAGCGGCAGCGAGCTCCTGCTCCTGATCGCTCTTGAGCTGGTCGACCTGCTCCTGGACCTTCTCCGCGTTGCGGATGCCGCCCTCGATCTTCTCTGAGCGTTCGTCCAGCACGGCGTTCATGCGCGGGAGCACGAACTTCATGAAGACGAGCACGAAGATCAGCAGGAAGATCGCCGACCAGGCGATCTCCTGCGGGAGCGGGATGAGCAGCCGCCAGCCGGGGACTTCTCCCCCTGCTTCTGCCAGAATCATCTGCTCCGCCTCAGAAGATCAGGCCGGTGACGATCGCCAGCAGCGCGAGGATCTCGGTGAAGGCGACGCCGATCAGCATCGTGGTCTGCAGCTGCGAGCGCATCTCGGGCTGACGAGCCTGAGCCTCAGCGGTCTTGCCGACCAGGATGCCGAGGCCGATGCCCGGGCCGATGGCGGCGAGGCCGTAGCCGATGGTCGCAATGTTGCCGGACACCTCAGCGAGGATCGTGGGCTCCATGGGGGTTTCCTTTCGTTGTGCCGCGTGGGGGCGACGATCAGGTTCTTGGGGGTCAGGCGGGAAAGCACCGCTCGGCGGTGGCCGCGAGGCCGCCCGCCGTGGCGGGGGTCAGTGCTCGTCGGAGGTCGCGAGCTGGATGTACACGGCGGTCAGCATCGTGAAGATGAAGGCCTGCAGTGCGCCGACGAAGATCTCGAAGCCGTAGATGCCGATGGCCATCGCTCCGGCGAAGGGGCTGATCGCGATCAGCCAGTCTCCCGAGAACAGCAGCGCGTGGGTCATGCCGATGAACACGACGATCATCATGTGTCCGGCGACCATGTTCGCGAGCAGTCGGATGGTGAGCGATGCCCAGCGAATCACGACGACCTGCAGCAGCTCGATCGGGATCAGCAGGATGTAGATCGGCCACGGGATGCCGGGGGGCATGGTCTCGGACTTCAGGTAGCCCAGGAAGCCATGCTTCTTGATGCCGGCGCCGACGTAGGTGACGAAGGTCCACAGGGCCAGCAGCAGAGGCAGCCCGATCACCGAGGTGCCGGCGAGGTTCAGGCCGGGGATCACACCGGCCAGGTTCATCGAGAGGATGAAGAAGAACATCGTGATCAGCATCGGGGCGAAACGCTTGCCATCCTTGAGGCCCAGCGTGTTCGCGATGATGTTGTTGTTCACGAAGTCGATCACGAGCTCGACGACGCTCTGGACGCGTCCGGGAACGAGCTTGGCCCGCGAGGCGATGATGCACATGGCGATCAGCACGACGGCGAGGACGATGAGCCGCACCAGCTGGACGCGGTTGAACTCGAACCAGGTCCCCTCGAAGAGGAGCGCCTCCGGGAAGAACTCCCCCAGCGTGGGGATATGGAAGAAGGAGTCCTCTGCATAGAGTGCGGGACTGAGGTCTGCGGTGTTCAGCTCGATCTCCCAGATTCGTTCGACCGTCGAGGACGGCCTGGATGGTCATGCCAGATCGAGTCCACTCGCGGTGCGGCCACCGTGCGTACGGCGATGGACGACGCCATGGCGGCCCGGGTGGTCGATCAGCCCTCGTCTGGTTCACAGTTCTATGCCGTGATCAGCGGTCGAGCGCCTCCGGAAGCATAACAGAGACTCATACTCCGGCAGTGGCCTCGGGCTCCTCCTCGGCGCCCTGATGGGGCTCCACATCCAGGGGCTGGCGGGTGCGGGCCAGCAGCACGGCCTCGACGAGCACCGCCGAGACCGCGCCGACCAGCAGTGCGAGCCCGATCCACGGCGTGGACACACTCGCCAGGTCCTTCACGGCGATCAGGACGAGGATCACAATGAACATCTTGACGGCCCAGCTGCCGAGCACGGTCGCGGCCATCGAGATCGGGGTGAGCCGTTTTCCGAGGAAGGTGATGCCCACTGTCGGCAGCACCATCACGAGGGTGAGCGCCGAGCCGACGAGCGCACCCCAGAGGGCTGCGGGGTCCGGGCGCGTGGCGGCGATGACGACCACGACCGCTGCCAGGAGGACACCCACGGCGAGTGCGATCAGCGTGGCGCGCTGCATGGCCCGGTCGCCAGCGGTGCGGGGCGGCGAGGTCCTGCGGCTGGCCTGCTCGGGAGCGTCGGGGGTCTCAGGGTGAGGGGACATCGGATTCCTTCCGGTGACGGCCGGAGCGCCATCTGAGGGGGTCGAAGGTGAGTAGGACGGCGAACAGCAGACCGATCACCCAGAAGATGACGACCGTGCGCATCGGGAGCACCAGTGGGAGCAGCAGCCCCACCGAGATGACCACGGTCCAGGTGTACATGATCAGCACAGCGGTGCGCTTGCTGTGCCCGAGGCTGAGCAGGCGGTGGTGCAGATGCGCCTTGTCCGCGTGGAAGGGCGACTTGCCGGAGCCGATCCGTCGCACGACCGCGAGGGCGAAGTCCAGGAACGGGACCACCATCACCCCGATCGGGAGCAGGATCGGCAGGAACTGGCCGAAGAAGTCCGCGCCCGAGAGTCTGCCGGGGTCGACCTGGCCGGTCACCGCGATGGTGCTCGCCGCGAGCAGCAGGCCCAGCAGCATCGACCCCGAGTCCCCCATGAAGATGCGGGCGCGGGTGAGGTTATGGGGCAGGAAGCCGAGGCACGCCCCGATCATCACTGCGGTCAGCAGCGCGGCCAGCGAGGAGTAGTCCGTGGCCGAGGAGCTGCGGGTGAGCGTGTAGGCGTAGACGAAGAAGGCGGAGCCGCCGATCGCCATCACTCCGGCGGCAAGGCCGTCGAGGCCGTCCACGAAGTTGACCGCATTCATGCTCACCACCACCACCAGCACGGTGAGGATCAGAGCAGTTCGCCCCGAGAGGACGGTGACGCCGTTGATCGGCAGGGTCACCAGGCTCACGCCCTGCCAGGCCAGCAGCAGCGCCGCCAGCACCTGGCCGGCGAGCTTGGTCACCCAGTTCAGATCCCATTTGTCGTCAGCGGCGCCGAGCAGGCACACGAGGCCTGCTGCGGCGAGGATCGCCCAGGGCTGCCGAGAATCGCGGAAGAGCCCTTCGAGGAAGGGCACGTTGCTCGCGACCAGCATCGCGCAGACCACGGCCACAAGCATCGCGAGGCCGCCGAGCCGGGGCGTGACGGCATCATGCACGTCACGGTCCCGCACCGCTGTCATCGCCCCTGCGCGCCGAGCCAGCAGCCTCACAGCAGGGGTTACCAGGTAGGCGACCGCCGCTGCGAGCAGCAGGAGGAAGAGATAGATCCTCACCCGGGCGTGTTCTCCGCGGGACCGTCCTCCGCGCCGCTGTCCCCGGGTGCGGCAGGGGCCTCACCGATCCCGTCCAGCGGAGTCTCGGCGAGCGGCAGCTCGGCACTGGCCGCGGACTGCTCCGGCTCGGAGGGGAGGTCCAGGACGGAGTCGTCCGACGACGCCGGGGGGTTGGCCGGGGGGTTGGGCGGGGTGTTGGGCGGGGTATTGCCGGCCTCGTCTGCATCGCCCGGGGTGATGCCGGCCGACCCCTCATCGGTGGCCTCCAGCTCCCCCGCCGCTGCGGCGTCGGTCGCTGCGGCCTCCTCCCCGGGCTGCTCGGCATCCTCGGGATCCGTCTCCGGCTCCGCCTCGGGCTCGGGCTCGGGGGCGGTGAAGATGTCCCCGACCGCCTCGATGATCCGCTCCTTGCTGATGGCGCCTTCGCGGACGATCTCCGCAGGGGTCACGGTGGTGTCCAGGATGGTGGAGCTCGAGCCGATCCGGGCCGGTCCCCCATCGAGGTAGATCGCCACCGAATCACCGAGCTGGGTCGCCGCGTCCAGGACGCTCTTCGCAGCGGGCTTGCCGTGGCGGTTGGCGCTCGAGACGGCGAGCGGGCCGGTGCGACGCAGCAGCTCGAGCGCCACCTCGTCCTCAGGCATCCGCAACGCCACGGTGCCGCGCGTTTCGCCCAGGTCCCAGGTGAGCGAGGGCTGGGCGGTGAGGATCAGGGTCAGCGCACCGGGCCACAGCTCCTCGGCGAGCTCCTCGACATAGTCGGGGAGGTCCGCGGCCAGTGCCAGCAGCACGGCGTGGTCGCCGATCAGCACCGGCGGCGGGGTGTCCCGGCCGCGGCCCTTGGCCTCGAGCAGCGCTTCGACCGCCTCCGGCGTGAAGGCGTCCGCGCCGATGCCGTAGACGGTGTCCGTCGGCAGGACGATCAGCTCACCTCCGCGGACGGCGTCGACGGCGGCGGCGAGGGCTTCCTCGCGGTTCTCTGGGTTCTGTGTGTCGTGCACGCTCACCGGGACAGTCTCTCACTTCCGAGGTTCGGTGCCCCCTGGGAGCGGCGCGCGATGAGGAAACGGTCGCGGCCGGTCAGGTCGGGGGCGGTGGTCAGCAGGTCGAAGCCGTCGAGCTCGGCGGCGAGGGCGCGGGTCGCTGCGCCCTGGACGTCCGCGTGCTCCATGATCAGCACTCCGCCGGGTCGCAGCAGGCGTCCGGCCCAAGCGATGACCGCTCGCGGCACCTCCAGGCCGTCGTCCCCGCCGCCGAAGAGTGCGCGGTGCGGGTCATGGTCGATGACCTCCACGTCACGGGGCACGGCGTCGGGCGGGATATAGGGAGGGTTGGAGAGGATCGCGTCGAAGGGTGCAGCGGCGACCAGTTCCGGGATCGCCGCTCTGAGGTCCGCCTGCACGACCCGACCACGGCCGGGTCCCGCCAGCTCGAGGTTCTCGGTGCTCAGCGCCGCCGCAGCGGCATCGACCTCGATGGCCAGCACGGCGGCGCCGGGGATCTCGTCGAGCACCGCAGCGCCCAGCGCACCGGAGCCCGAGCAGAGGTCCGCCACCTGGGTGGGAGCATCCGGGAGGTGCTCGCGCAGGAGGTCGAGGGCCAGCTCGGTCTCCGGCCTCGGGATGAAGATTCCGGGACGCACCGTGAGCATCAGTCGGCGGAAAGGCGCGCGCCCGAGGATCAGCTGCAGCGGCTCCCGCCGCTCGCGGCGGAGGGTGAGCCGCTCGAGGTCTGCGGAGAAGTCCGCCGGGAGCTCATCGAGCATCACCAGCGGCTGCTCGGTCCGCGCCGCATGGGCGATCAGTGCCCGGGCATCGACGCTCGGGGAAGGCACCCCGGCCGCTCCGAGCCGCTGGGTGGTCTCGGCCAGTGCAGTGCGCAGCCGGGCGCGCAGGTCTCGGGCGTCCATCAGAGCCGTTCCTCGGGGGTGCCCGCGCGGGCATCGGCCAGGCGGGCGTCCCGCTCGGCGGTCCGGGAAGAGGCGATCAGGTCGTCGAGGTCCCCGGCGAGGACCTGGGAGAGGTTGCCGGCCTTGTACCCGGTGCGGTGATCCGCGACCCGGGATTCGGGGAAGTTGTAGGTGCGGATGCGCTCGCTGCGGTCAACGCTGCGGACCTGCAGGCGGCGGGTCGCCGAGGACTGCGCCTCCTGCTCGGCGCGGCGGGCGTCCAGCAGGCGGGTGCGGAGGATCCGCAGCGCCTGATCGCGGTTCTGCAGCTGGCTCTTCTGGTCCTGGCAGGAGACCACCACTCCAGTGGGCAGGTGGGTGATCCGCACTGCGGAGTCGGTGGTGTTGACGCTCTGCCCGCCCGGGCCGCTCGAGCGGAAGACATCGATGCGGAGGTTCGCGGGGGCCATCGCCTCGGCCAGCAGCTCCGATTCATCGGCCTCGTCCGCTTCGGGCAGCACCAGCACGCCGACGGCGGAGGTATGGATCCGCCCCTGGGACTCCGTGACCGGGACCCGCTGGACGCGGTGCACGCCCGCCTCATGCTTGAGATGCGCGTAGACGCCGTCACCCGGCCCGGTCGCCGTGCGAGCCGTGATCGCGACGGTGACGTCCTTGAGGCCTCCGAGGTCGGACTCCGCGGAGGTCAGCACCTCCAGGCGCCATCCCTTGGACTCGGCATAGGCGCGGTACATGCGCAGCATCTCGGTGGCGAACAGAGCGGACTCCTCGCCGCCCGCTCCTGCCTTGATCTCGAGGATCACGTCGCGTGCGTCGTCGGGATCGCGAGGGGCGAGCAGGTCGTCGAGATGCTCGTGCTCGTGCTCGAGGCGGGCGGCGAGCTGCTCGGCCTCTGCGATCAGCTCCTCGTCCCCGTCCTCCAGGGCGATGAGCTCGCGGGCGGTCGCGAGATCCGCGGCAGTGCTCTCCATCCGCGCGGAGGCGGCGAGCACGCTCTCCAGCTCCGCATAGCGCCGACCGACTCGTCGGGCACGGGCCGGGTCATCATGCAGGGCGGGATCGGCCATCGACTCCTGGAGTCGGGCATGCTCGAGGCGCAGCGGAGCGAGGCGATCTGCAGCGTCTTGCTCGCTCATCGGTGCATCTTCCTCTGCGGCCCGGGCTCCGAACCCTCACATGCGACGACGCCGGTGCACGCCCGCAGGCGCGCACCGGCGTCGGAGACGTCGATCAGTTCTTCTTGCCGTAGCGGGCCTGGAAGCGAGCGACGCGGCCGCCGGTGTCCAGGATCTTCTGCTTGCCGGTGTAGAACGGGTGGCACTCGGAGCAGACCTCGGTGCTGATGGCACCGTTGCTCTTGGTGCTGCGGGTGGTGAACGAGTTACCGCAGGTGCAGGTCACCGTGGTCTCGCCGTAAGCGGGGTGGATATCAGCCTTCATGACTCTCCTTGCTCGGGGTCGCTGGGTCGGCGCCCGGCGGGCACCGTGAACCAGAACCGACGTCACAGTCTGCCACGACCAGCCCCTCCCGGGCGAGGGCTGTGGGTGCGGCGTGCGCAACATCGCGCTGCTCAGGTGGAGGCACGCACCTCCAGGCGGTACGGCACCACCCGGTGGGCGCCCTCCCCCTGCAGCGGGACGGAGCCGTCGAGCATCCCGGCGACGAGCGAGACCGTCTCCCGGGCCACCGCCTCGATGTCGATGCTCAAGGTGGTCAGCTCGGGGGTGACCAGCGAGCCGATCTCGAGGCCGTCGATGCCCACCAGGCGCACCTGGTCCGGCACGGTGATCCCGAGCTCGCGCAGGGCCCGCAGCAGACGGACGGCGAGTTCGTCGTTGAAGGCGACGAGCGTATCGACCCCGTCGGCGAGGACCTCCTCGAGGAGCTCCCTGTGTCCCTCCCTCGCATCCACCTCGCGCACCGGCACCTCGCCCTCTGGGACCAGCGGCGAGAGTGCGGCGGCGAGCGCGAGGCAGCGTGAGCGGCCGAGCCCGCCGGTGAGGTCGAGCACCAGGGGTCGGCGAGCACCGGACCGGCCCAGGTGCTCGGCAAGCTCCGCCATGGCGGTGCCCTGCGCCAGCTCGACCACCCCACCCTCATCGAGATGGGAGCGATGAGAATCCAGCTGGACCACCGGCATCCCGCCCCGGCCACGGATGTCGTCGGTGAGCACCCCGTAGCCGACGAGCGCGTCGACCCGTCGCGCCAGATCCCCTGCCACCTGCTGAGGGTTCGGGGCGTTCATCGCCTCGGCGAGCACCACGTTCCAGCCATGGGGTGCGCAGGCGCGGACCACTGCGGCGCCGAGCTCTGCGAAGTACGAGTTCGAGAGATCCTCCACCACCAGGCCGAGAGTGATCGGGCCCTGCTCGACGAGTCCGCGGCCGAACCGCGAGGGCCGGTAGCTCAGCTCCTTCGCGGCCGCGAGCACCCGCTCCCGGGTCCCCGCGCTGATGCCGGGCAGATCGTTCATCGCGCGCGAGACGGTCTGCCGGGAGACCCCGGCCCGCTCGGCGACGTCGACGATCGTGGCCCGGCGTGGCATGCCGCTCATCGTACCGGCGACTTGAGATCCAACCAGGCCATCTCCTCCGTGGTCAGCTCGACGCCCAGTCCCAGGGTGGACGAGCGCATCTCGGCGATGCTGCGGGGGCCGAACAGGGCGAAGGTCGGGAACTTCTGGTGCAGCACGAAGGCCAGCGCGATCGCCGTGGCCGGAACCCCCCGCTCGGCGCCGAGCTGCTCTGCGCGGGCGAGGCGTTCGAAGTTCTCGTCGCTGTAATAGCAGCGCACCAGCTCTGCATCCGAGCGGTCCTCCGGATGGGCGCGGCCGGTGAAGAAGCCGCGTGCCTGCGAGGACCACGGCAGCAGGGCGATGCCGCGCTCCTCGAACCAGGCCTTGGACTCGGGGTCGGTGGCGTGGACGCAGCCTGCCCACGGCACGTCCAGCGCCTCGGCGAGGCCGAAGTGGTTGGAGACGCCGACGAACCCGGTGCGTCCGTTGGCACGGGCGTACTCGTTGGCCTCGTCCACGCGGGCCGGGGTCCAGTTGGATCCGCCGTAGGCGCGGATCCGGCCGGCGCGCAGGTGCTCGTCCATCGCGTCCACGAACTCCCCGACGGGGATCTCGGGATTGTCGCGGTGCATCATGTAGAGGTCCGCATAGTCCGTGCCCTGACGCTCGAGGGACTCCTCGAGCTGGCGCGTGATCGACTCCGGGTCGCAGTGAGGGGTGTGCGCTCCCTTCGTGATCACGACGACGTCCTCGCGGACCCCGCGGTTGCGCACCCACTGGCCGAAGAGCTTCTCGATGTATCCGCCGCCGTAGATGTAGGCGGTGTCGAAGGTCGTTCCGCCGATCTCGTAGAAGGCGTCGAACATCGCCGATGCCTGGGGCAGGGTCATCTGGTTGTCACAGCCCATCACCAGGCGGGAGATCTGCTTCTCGATCCCCGGGATGCTGCCGTAGGTCATGGCCGGGCCCGTCTGGGCCGAGCCGTGCTCGATCGGGCGTCCGGTGAGGGTCGGGATATCTGCGTCCTCCGCTTCGAAGGGGTACTGCAGCCCGATCTGCTCGCGCCAGGAGTCCAGCGCCCGTGCCTGGCCTAGCGAGTTGTCCGCGGTGAGCTCGGGGACCTCTCCTGCTCCGCGTGCTGCCGCGGCGAGCGCATCGGCCTCGAGGGCATATGGAGCGGCGGCCGGCACCTCGATCCGCTGCGGCTGCTCCCCGACCACGTCGAGCTCGATCACCGTCGGCTCCTGGCCGAGAGCCCAGGGATCGGACAGCCGGATCACGCCGCGGGAGCCCGTGATGGTCGCGGACTGCGGATCGGCCAGACGCACCCCGGTGCGCAGGCTCGCGGTGATGTCGCCGGGCAGTGTGAGCTCGGCGGTGGCCCATTCGTCCACCCCCGTCTGGCCGATGGTCCCGTGGCCGGTGACGGTGAGCGGATCGGCGAAGGCTCGGCCCTGTGCGGCTCCGGCGACGAAACGGGCCAGGGACATCGGGTAGCAGCCCACGTCGAGGATGCCGCCTCCGGCGATGGCCGGGTCGAACAGGCGCCCGCTGCGGCCGCCGGTGTCGAAGGCGAAGGACGCATCGACATGGGCGACATCGCCGATCGCGCCCTCGGCGACGAGGTCGAGCACGCGCTGGGTCTGGGGGTGGAAGCGGTACATGTATGCCTCCAGCAGCACCCGGCCGGTGCGTGCGGCCAGATCGAGGAGGGCCATCGAGGTGGCGGCGTTCGGGGTGAGCGGCTTCTCGCACAGCACGTGCTTGCCCGCTTCCAGGGCCATCGCGGCCAGCCGGGCGTGACCGGTATGCACGGTCGAGATGTACACGGCATCGACCTGTTCGGAGGCGAGCACCTCGGCGTAGTCACCGATCAGCGCGGGCTCCGCGAGGGGGAACTCGTCGGCGAAGCTCTGCGCCCGCTCCTTGGAGCTGCTGCCGACGGCGACCAGGACACCGTCCTGGGAGGCGGGCAGCTGGGAGGCGAAGCGACGAGCGATCGAGCCGGGGCCAAGAACAGCCCAGCGGAAAGGGGAGGAATCGCGATGCATGGAGGGGTTCATCCTTCTGAAGGGGTCCGACACTGGACGTGAACGTTCACGAGGGATCACGCTATCCCCTCTTCCCCGTCCTCACAAGCGTTGCCGGGAAGCAGGCCCGGAAGCTCCCGGCCGCAGACGCCGCAGGGCCTGCCCACCATGGTCGGTGGGCAGGCCCTGCGGCGTCTGCGACCTGCGCAGTGACGGGTGACGCCGGGTCAGTCGCCGCTGCGCCCGTTCACGCTCGGGGTGTTCTTCTGGACCGTCATGAGGAACTCGGTGTTCGACTGAGTCTTCTTGACCCGCTCCATGAGTATCTCGAGCGCCTGCTGCTGCTCGAGCGAGCCCAGGACACGACGGAGCTTCCACATGATGGCCAGCTCCTCCTTGCCCATCAGCGCCTCCTCGCGGCGGGTGCCGGAGGCGTTGACATCCACTGCCGGGAAGATGCGCTTGTCCGCCAGATGGCGGGACAGTCGCAGCTCCATGTTGCCGGTGCCCTTGAACTCCTCGAAGATGACCTCGTCCATCTTGGAGCCGGTCTCCACCAGGGCCGAGGCCAGGATGGTCAGCGAGCCGCCGTGCTCGATGTTCCGCGCCGCGCCGAAGAATCGCTTCGGCGGGTACAGCGCCGAGGCGTCCACACCACCGGAGAGGATGCGGCCGGAGGCCGGGGCGGCGAGGTTGTACGCGCGGGACAGGCGGGTGAGCGAGTCCAGCAGCACGACCACGTCGCGGCCCATCTCCACCAGTCGCTTGGCGCGCTCGATGGCGAGCTCGGCCACGATCGTATGATCCGAGGCAGGGCGGTCGAAGGTGGAGGCGATGACCTCCCCCTTGACGGTGCGCTGCATGTCGGTGACCTCTTCGGGACGCTCGTCGACGAGCACAACCATGAGGTGGACCTCAGGGTTGTTGGTCGTGATGGCGTTCGCGATCTGCTGCATGATGATCGTCTTGCCGGCCTTCGGGGGCGCGACGATGAGTCCACGCTGGCCCTTGCCGACGGGCGAGACCAGATCGATCAGCCGGGGAGCGACGCTCTTGGGATCGGTCTCCAGTCGCAGCCGCTCGTCCGGGTACAGCGGAGTGAGCTTGCTGAAGTCCACCCTCTGGCGCGCACGCTCAGGAGGCATCCCGTTGATGGTGTCGACCTGCACCAGCGCCGCGTACTTGCTCTGGTTCCCGCCACCGCCGCCGCTCTTGCCGCGGCGGTTCCGGCCACCGCCATGGTGCTGCTGCGGCTGCTCGACATAGTGGTCCTCGCCGTCGCGCGGCGCCTTGACCTGCCCGGTGATCGCATCGCCCTTGCGCAGACCTGCGCGCTTGACCTGATTCATCGTCACGTACACGTCGCTCGCACCGGGCAGGTAGCCGGTGGTGCGCACGTAGGCGTTGTTGTCGCGGATGTCCAGGATGCCGGCGATCGACATCAGCTCATCGCCGTCGCGGGAGTCACCGCCGTCCTGCTGGCCGCCCTGGGTCGACGAGCCGCCCTGGCTCCGCTGGCCGCCCTGGTGGTGCTGGCCCTGCTGACCGCCCTGGCCACCCTGACCACCCTGGCTGCCCTGACCGTCCTGCTCGTTCGCAGCGCCACGGCCGCGACGCTTTCGGTCGCGGGAACGGTTCCGGCTGCGGGACCGACCGCGACGGTCGTCGTCGTAGTCATCCCCGCCCTGGCGATCGTCATCCTGCTCGCCGGAGCGATCCGGCAGCTCGATGTCTTCGAGCCGGCGGCGCTGGTTGCCACCCTGCTGGTTGCCACCCTGCTGGCCGCCGCTCTGCTGAGTGCTGTCCTGCTGGCCACCGCTCTGCTGGCCGCCGCCCTGCTGGTTGCCGCTGCGCGAACCGCGCTGCTGGTCGCGTCCACCACGCTGCTGACCGCCGCTTTCGCGGCCGTCGTCCTGCTGGCTGCGATCCTGCTGGCCGCGGTCCTGCTGGCTGCGGTCCTCGTGACGTTCTGCAGCGTCCTCTGCACGCTCGTCCTGCTGCCCGCGCGAGGCGGAGCTGCTCGGCAGCTCGATGCCCAGTGCAGGGGCGCCCTCGTCCTGTCGTGCGGCAGCCTGGCTGCCGCGACGGGAACGGGACCGGCTGCGGGTGCCCTGCTCGGCCCGGTCATCGCCGGACTCGCCCTGCGGGTTCTGCTGAGCCTGTTCGGCGGGAGCCTCGCTCCGCGCCGGAGCTGCCTGCTGGGCGGGGGCCTCTGCGGCAGGGGCGGCAGCGGCGGGCGCTGCGGCGGAAGCGGGTGCTGCTGAGGTCGATCCACCCCCGCGGATCGCGTCGATCAATTCGCTCTTGCGCAGCCGACGAGCGCCCTTGATGCCGCGCTCGGCGGCCATGGCCTGCAGTTCGGGAAGCTTCTTCGCCGCAAGGTCTGCGCCGGAAGTGGTGTCGTTCACCCGGGTTCCTTCCTGTCGAGCCGTTCTCGCCGGCTCTGTTCTGGTCTGGATGCCGCGCAACGCCGGGAGCTCTCGGGCTCCGGGTGCTGCAGCGACTGGTCCGAGCAGGGTTGTTCCCCCAGGATGCAAGGCATCTGTGGTCGGCCTGCCGGTGTGGTTCTGGGTGCGTCAGCGGAGGTGCACGGACCTGCGGGGCACATCATGAAGGGTGCGCGAGGACCGTGCGAAGCACTGATCAGGGGACACATCGAGGCGCGGAGTTCTGCGCACAGCATCCACCGGGGATCTGCTGCAGGGTTCAGCGCCGTGCGATATCGCCTGGACGCAGGCTCAACCTACCACAGGGGCGGAAGGGATCTCTCGCAGCCGCACCTCAGCGATCCGCCAGGCTTCGGGGTCCGTGACGAAGCGACGCACCAAGGGGGCGAGCTCTCTGCGATGTCCCGACAGCACCAGCACCGAAGGGCCCGCGCCGGAGACCACTGCAGGGTGGCCCTCACGGCGCAGCACCTTCATCAGCTCAATGCTCTCGGGCATACCTGCGGAGCGCTGCTCCTGGTGGAGGCGGTCCTCCGTCGCGTCCAGCAGCAGCTCGGGAGCGCCGCTGAGCGCGTGCACGAGCAGCGCGGCACGGGAGGCGTTGTGGACGGCATCCTGGTGAGGGACGTGCTCGGGGAGCAGACCGCGGGCCTGATCGGTGGAGAGCGTCGTGCGCGGCAGCAGCACCACAGGGTGCAGCACTCCTTCAGCACAGGCCAGGGACACTGCGCGGGCCGTGTCGCCGTGCATCCAGGAGAGCACCACGCCACCCAGGAGCGCCGGGGCGGCATTGTCGGGATGCCCTTCGAACTCAGTGGCCAGCTGCAGGACAGCCTGGTCATCCAGAGCCCGCGGATCAGAGATCATCCCCCGCGCGAGCAGCAGGCCGGCGATCGTCGCCGCGGCGCTCGAGCCCAGGCCACGGCCATGCGGGATCCGGTTCAGCGCGCGCAACCGCAGTCCGGTCTGGGGAGCACCGGCATGATCCAGACCGCGGCGCAGAGCACGCACGACCAGATGGTCCTCCCCTGCGGGGACCGCACCGGCGCCCTCTCCCTCGACCTCGATCTCGATCGAACCGGTGGTCGCCTCGACCGTCAGCTCGTCACAGAGGTCCAGCGCGAGCCCCAGGGTGTCGAAACCGGGCCCGAGGTTCGCGGAGGTCGCGGGGACCTGCACGGACACTCGCGTGTTCTGGATCCTCACAGGCCGATGGCCTCCGCTGCGGCGGCGATGTCGACCGGCACGACGGTCGGCGTCAGGTCGTGCTGGGTCAGGGCGGTGTCGGTGTCCTTGAGTCCGTTGCCGGTGACCGTGATCGCGATCGTCGCCCCGGCCGGGACCAGCCCTCGCTCGGCCTGCTGCAGCAGGCCGGCGACGCCGGCCGCAGAAGCTGGTTCGACGAAGATACCGACCTCGCCGGCGAGGAGCTTCTGCGCATCGAGGATCTGCTGGTCGGTGACGGCATCGATGAGACCACCGGAATCGTCGCGCGCGGTCACGGCGAGGTCCCACGAGGCCGGCGCGCCGATCCGGATCGCGGTGGCGATCGTCTCGGGGTCGCTGATCGGGTGGCCCGCCACGAACGGTGCGGAGCCGGCGGCCTGGAAACCCCACATCTGCGGCAGCGACTGCGTGATGCCTGCCTCGCGGTACTCGCGATAGCCCATCCAGTAGGCGGAGATGTTCCCCGCGTTGCCGACCGGGAGGATGTGGATGTCCGGAGCCCTGCCCAGGGCATCGCTGACCTCGAAAGCGGCGGTCTTCTGGCCCTGGAGCCGATAGGGGTTCACGGAGTTCACGAGCTCGATCGGATGCTCTGCGTCCAGCTTGCGGGCGATCTCGAGGCAGTCGTCGAAGTTGCCGTCGACCTGGATGAGCTTGGCACCGTGGACCACTGCCTGGGCCAGCTTGCCAGCAGCGATCTTGCCCTGCGGCAGGAGCACCGCACAGGTCAGGCCCGCGGCGGTGGCGTAGGCGGCGGCCGACGCGCTGGTGTTCCCGGTGGAGGCGCACACGACAGCGGTCGCACCGTCGTTCAGCGCCTTCGTCATCGCGGAGACCATTCCCCGGTCCTTGAAGGAGCCCGTCGGGTTCATCCCCTCGACCTTGATGTGCACGTCCGCGCCCACGGTCTTCGACAGGGTGGGCGCGTGCAGCAGCGGGGTGCCTCCCTCCCCGAGGGTCAGCAGGGTGTCGTTCGCGGTGAACGGGAGGTGCTCGAGATATTCGGCGAGGACGCCGCGCCACTGGTGTGCCATTGGGTCATTCTCCTTCGATGCGCAGGACGGAATCGATGCTGAGCACCGTGGCAGTGGAGGAGAACACATCCAGAGAGGCGGTCATCGCGGACTCGAGCGCACGATGGGTGCTGATGCCGATGTGGGCACGGGCCTGCTCCCCCTCCTCTCCGCGTTCGTCCAGCAGCTCCTGGTGGATGGTCGAGATCGAGATCCCGTAGCCCGAGAGGGTGCCGGCGATCTCGGCGAGCACACCGGGGCGGTCCTGCACGGTCAGGGAGACGTAGAACGCACTGCGCAACTCCTCGAGCGGGATCGACTCGAGCTCGGCGTAGCGGGACTCCCGCGGTCCCACTCCCCCATGGACCCGGGCGCGGGCAGCGGAGACGACGTCGCCGAGAATCGCGGAGGCGGTCGGTGCACCGCCTGCACCCTGTCCGTAGAACATCAGGGAGCCGGCGGCCTCTGCCTCGATGAACACCGCGTTGTACGCCTCGGAGACCGAGGCCAGGGGGTGGTGGTCGGGGATCAGTGCCGGGTAGACACGGGCTGAGATCCGCTCGCCGCCCTCCTCCTCGATCCGCTCGACGATCGAGAGCAGCTTGATGGTGCGTCCCATGCGGGCGGCTGCGGTGATGTCCTGCGCGGAGACGGCGGTGATGCCCTCGCAGTGCACGTCCGCGAGCCGGACCCGGCTGTGGAAGGCGAGCGAGGCGAGGATGGACGCCTTCGCCGCCGCGTCGTGGCCCTCGACGTCCGCCGTCGGATCAGCTTCCGCATAGCCGAGCTCCTGGGCGTCGGCCAGGGCGTCCTCGAAGCTCGCCCCGGTGCGCGTCATGGCGTCGAGGATGAAGTTGGTGGTGCCGTTGACGATCCCGAGCACGCGCTGGATGCGGTCCCCCGCGAGGGACTCGCGCACCGGGCGCACCAGCGGGATCGCGCCGGCGACCGCTGCTTCGAAGTAGAGGTCCACGCCATGGGCGTCGGCCGCTTCGTAGAGCGAGGCACCGTCCTGGGCCAGCAGCGCCTTGTTGGCGGTCACCACGCTGGCTCCGTGGATCATCGCGTCCAGCAGCAGCGTGCGGGCCGGCTCGATGCCGCCCATCACCTCGACCACCAGATCCGCCTCCCGCACCAAGCGGGTCGCGTCGTCGGTGAGGAGGGCCGCGGGCACGTGCTCTCCGCGGTCCCGGCCGAGATCGCGCACGGCGACGCCGATCACCTCGAGCCGAGCCCCGATCCGGTGGGTGAACTCGCTGCCCTGCTGGGAGAGCAGGCGCAGCACCTCAGAGCCGACGGTCCCGGCGCCGAGGACGGCGACTCGGAGCGTCGGCAGATCCGGGGACACCGGGCTGCCTGAATGGTGCAATGACATCTGCGAGGTGGTCCTTCCACGGGGTCCGACGGATCGGCGGAGGCGGGCCCCCGCACTGTATCCGAGGGGGAGGGCGCTCCGTGACCCTGCATGAACGATTGCGACAGCCGCCGGAAGCTCAGCCGACGTCGAGGCCCAGCAGGTCCTCCTCCGTCTCGCGACGGATGAGGGTGCGGATCTCACCATCACGGACCGCGACCACCGGCGGTCGCGGGACATGGTTGTAGTTCGAGGCCAGTGAATAGCAGTAGGCACCGGTGACGGGGACCGAGATCAGGTCGCCGCGGCGGACGTCGCCGGGCAGGTACTCGTCCTTGACCACGATGTCGCCGCTCTCGCAGTGCTTGCCGACCACGCGGACCACCTCGGGGGTGACGTCGGAGACCCGACCGGTGAGCAGGCACGAGTAGTCGGCGTCGTAGAGGGCGGTGCGCACGTTGTCGCTCATACCACCGTCGACCGAGACGTAGAGGCGGTGATGAGGGCCGCCGAGGCGCACGTCCTTGATGGTGCCCACGGAGTAGAGCGTCTGTGTGGAGGGGCCGGCGATCGCGCGGCCGGGTTCGAAGGACACGTGGGGCACGTCGAGCTCGAGCTCGAGGCACTGCTTCTCAACGATCCGGGCGATGCCGTTCGCGAGCGCTTCCGGCGTGGCCGGCGTGTGCTGGGTGTTGTACATGACGCCGAAGCCGCCGCCGAGGTCGAGGTTCTTGATGGTGTGACCGAGCTCGTCCCGGACCTCGGCGACCAGCCCGAGCACGCGGCGTGCGGCGACCTCGAAGCCGCCGGTGTCGAAGATCTGGGAACCGATGTGGGAGTGCAGGCCGATCAGGTCCAGCTGGGGTGCCTCGAGCACGCGACGCACCGATTCCAGGGCGGCGCCTCCGGAGAGGGAGAGACCGAACTTCTGGTCCTCGTGCGCGGTGGCGATGAACTCGTGGGTGTGCGCCTCCACACCGGTGGTCACCCGCAGCATGACGGCAGTGCGCACGCCGAGCTGCTCGGCGAGCGCGTTGACGAGCTCGATCTCTTCGAGCGAGTCGATGACGATACGGCCTACCCCTGCCTCGAGGGCGCGGCGGATCTCGCCCTCGGACTTGTTGTTGCCGTGCAGCGCGATACGGGCAGCGGGGAATCCAGCACGCAGCGCCACGGCGAGCTCGCCGCCGGTGCAGACATCGAGGCCCAGCCCGTCCTCCTGGACCCAGCGGGCCACCGCCCCGCACAGGAAGGCCTTGCCCGCGTAGTAGACATCGGCCCCGGCATGCGCGTGGAACGCCTCGGCGAAGGCATCGCGGAAGGCCCGGGCCCGGTGGCGGAAGTCCTCCTCGTCGAGCACGAACGCAGGGGTGCCCACCTCTTCGGCGATGCGGTGGACGTCGACCCCGCCCACCTCGACCGCGCCCTGTGCATTCCTGGAGGTGTTGCGCGACCACAGCCCATCGATCAGGGTGTTGACATCGGTCGGATAGGGCAGCCAGGTGGGGGCGGCATCGTTGCCATGAAGGGCTCCGGCTTCGTGGGCGCGCATATCTGCTCCTGGTCTCGCACTCTCCCGCCCCGGCGGACGTGCCGAAGGGTCGCGCCATCGGCGCCCTGCCGAGGGTAGGCGCGCCACCGCGCACGGCGCAGGCGCGTCCGGTCCGCGAACGCCCCTCCGGGCTGTGCCCGTCCAGCCGGCTCAGAGCTGTGCCCATCCAGCCGGCCGGGATCCTCCACGCCGGTCAGAACCCCAGCTCACCGGCAGGCTCAGGGCCTTCCGGCGCGACGGGGTGAGTGAGCGCACTTGATAGTGTCGAGATATCGGCGCGGGAGCCCTGTCCGTCGCTCTCGGGCGACGACAGCCCCCTCGCCTCCTCACCCGACTCGACGCGAAGGAGACCCGATGCCCTCAGCATCCTCGACTCAGGGCGGGCACCACCAGCTGGTGGTGGTCGCCAACCGGCTGCCGGTGGATTCACGCACGCTTCCCGATGGTGCCACCGAGTGGGTGACCAGCCCCGGCGGCCTGGTCACGGCCATGGAGTCGGTGATGCGCAACGTCGACTCGGGGGCCTGGGTGGGATGGGGCGGCTCCCCGGGAGACGCTCCGGACCCGTTCGACGCGGATGGGATGAGCCTGTACCCCGTACGGCTGGACCAGCAGGACATCGAGCGGTACTACGAGGGGTTCTCCAATGGCACCCTCTGGCCGCTCTATCACGACGTCATCGTCGAGCCGGAGTTCCATCGCGGCTGGTGGGACACCTATCTCTCGGCGAACCGGCGCTTCGCGCAGACCGCGGCCCAGGTGGCGGCCGAGGGCGGGATGATCTGGGTGCACGACTACCAGCTCCAGCTCGTGCCGCAGATGATCCGGGCCTCGCGCAGCGACGTGCGGATCGGATTCTTCAACCACATCCCCTTCCCCGCCGTGGAGCTGTTCTCCCAGCTGCCCAAGCGGAACTCGGTGCTGCGCGGGCTGCTGGGCGCCGACCTGCTGGGCTTCCAGCGCGAGAGCGATTCGCTGAACTTCGTGGCGGCGGTGCGCAAGCTCCTGGGCTACCACGTCGAGGGGAAGACGATCTTCGTGCCCGGCCTCGGCGCCGCTCCTGTGCGCGAGGTACAGGTGCAGACCTTCCCGATCTCGATCGACTCCGCCGCCGTCTCCGCCCTCACCGAGGACCCGGAGATCCGGGAGCGTGCCGCGCAGCTGCGCCGAGACCTCGGCGAGCCCGAGAAGATCGTGCTGGGAGTGGACCGCCTCGACTACACCAAGGGCATCCGCCACCGCCTCAAGGCCTACGGCGAGCTGCTCGATGACGGGTCTATCGATCCGCACGAGACGGTCATGATCCAGGTCGCCACTCCGTCCCGGGAACGGGTGGAGGCTTACCGCCAGCTGCGCGACGAGATCGAGCTGATCGTGGGCAGGATCAACGGCGAGCATGCCCCCATCGGCCGCCCCGCCGTCTCCTATCAGCACCACTCCTTCGATCGCCGCGACATGACCGCGCTGTTCATGGCTGCGGACGTGGTGCTGGTGACGGCGTTGCGCGACGGCATGAACCTGGTGGCCAAGGAGTACGTCGCCTCCCGGCCCGACCTCCAGGGGGTGCTGGTGCTCAGCGAGTTCGCCGGCGCCGCCGACGAGCTGCGTGCCGCGGTGCTGGTGAACCCGCATGACATCGACGAGCTGAAGGCGGCGACGCTGCGGGCGCTGGCGATGCCGCCCGAGGAGCAGGAGGAGGCGATGCGCTCCCTGCGCCATCAGGTGATGGAGCAGGATGTGCAGGCCTGGGCGCACAGCTTCCTGCAGCAGCTCGAAGAGTCCCGGACCCCGGAGCAGAAGACCACCCCGGTGGTGCACCTGAGAGGGGACAAGACCAGCGCGGACGCAGAGATCGAGACGGCGCTGAAGGACTTCACCGAGGTGCCGCGGCTGCTGATCGCCTCGGACTTCGATGGGGTGCTCGCACCGATCGTCGCCGATCGCGATGCGGTCCAGCCCGACTTCCCTTCGCTCACCGCGCTGCGCGAGCTCTCGGAGCTGCCCGGCGTCGCGGTCGCCCTGGTCTCGGGGCGGGCGCTGGCCGACCTGGACGCGCTCACCAACATGCCCAGCTCGGTGGTGCTGGTGGGATCCCACGGTGCGGAGGTGGGGGCGCTGCCGCCGTGGATGCAGGCTGAGGTGGTCGACAAGACGGCGCTGGCGATGACTCCGGAGAAGGAGGACCTGCTCGCATCGATCACGGCAACCCTGCGCAGGATCGCCCGTGCCCATCCGGGCACGGAGGTCGAGACCAAGCCGACGGCTGCGGTGCTGCACACCCGCAATGCCAAGGGCCGCGGCGCGATCAACGCCACGGAGTCCGCGCTCGAATACGCGACGACCCTGCCGGATGTCACCGTGACGCCGGGCAAGGAGGTGGTGGAGTTCGCCGTCGTCCACACCTCGAAGGGGGTGGCCATCGATGCCCTGGCCCGGGCGAGCGCCGCCGACGCGTGGCTCTACCTGGGTGACGACGTCACCGACGAATCCGTCTTCGCCCAGCTCGGCGCCCATGATGTGGGGCTCAAGGTGGGCGGCGGAGACACCGCGGCCACGTTGCGGATCTCGGACACCGAGGCGGTGCGGGGCGTGCTGCAGCGGCTGCTCGCGCTGCGGGGCGAGCAGAGCTGATCCTCAGCGGAACAGAGAAGAGCCGGGACGCCGTCTGCTGACGACGTCCCGGCTCTTCATTCTGGTGCCCGCGACAGGATTCGAACCTACGACCTTCTGCTCCGGAGGCAGACGCTCTATCCACTGAGCTACGCGGGCCGACCACGGAAGTCTAGCAACACCTCTCGCCCGGGGTCGTCCTCGGACACTCCGCAGACGGTCGGTGTGAGCGGGACCTCACCGCAGCAGCGGCAGCTGGGCCCCGTGCAGAACGGCGGAGGGATCCGCGGCGATGCGCAACCCGCTCGGAGCGGCACCGGAGCGCACCAGGAGGTCGCCAACAGCGGCGATCATCGCCCCGTTGTCGGTGCACAGCGCCGGCGGTGGGATCCGCAGCTCGATGCCCGCCGCGGCGCACTTCTCCTGCGCCACGGCGCGCAGCCGGGCGTTCGCGGCGACGCCGCCGACGATGATCAGGGTGTCCAGATTCCGTTCCTTCACGGCCCGGAGCGCCTTCTTGACCAGCACATCGACCACGGCCTGCTCGAAGGAGGCGGCGATGTCCGCGACCGGCACCGGCTCCCCCGCCCGTTCGAGGGTCTCGACGGTGCGTGCCACTGCAGTCTTCAGCCCGGAGAAGGAGAAGGTGAACGGCGCGTCCTTCGGCCGCAGCATGGCGCGGGGGAAGGAGAAGGTGGTGGGGTCGCCCTCGAGAGCGGCTCGGGAGATCGCCGGACCGCCGGGGTAGCCGAGCCCCAGCAGACGCGAGACCTTGTCGAAGGCCTCGCCGGCAGCATCGTCGAGGGTGTCGCCGAGGTGCTCGATGGGGTCGCGCACCAGATCTCCGACGGCGAGGATCGAGGTGTGACCACCGGAGACGATCAGCACGATGCTGCGCTCGGGCAGCGGACCGTGCTCGAGGGTGTCGGCGGCGGCATGTCCGGCCAGGTGGTGGACGCCGTACAGGGGCTTGCCGAGCGACCACGCGATCGACTTCGCGGCGGCGAGACCGACATGGACCGCAGTGGCAAGTCCCGGGCCGGAGGTCACGGCGACGTGGCTGATGTCCGACAGCTGGATGCCGGCGTCCTCGACGGCGATCCGCAGGGTGGGGACCACCGCCTCGAGATGGGCGCGGGCGGCGATCTCGGGGACCACTCCCCCGAAGTCGGCATGCTGTGCGGCGCTCGAGGCGAGGCCCTGCCCCAGGAGGACTCCGTCGGAGACGAGGCCGAAGCCGGTCTCGTCACAGGAGGACTCGACCCCGAGGACGATCGGGGACCCAGAGGATGTCACCGCAGGATCGACATCGGGTTGGAGTAGTTGCCCGCCTCGTCCATCTTCGCGAAGTGCAGGTGGCAACCAGTGGAGCGGCCGGTCGAGCCGACGTAGCCGATGGTGTCGCCTGCGCCTACGGTCGCACCCACCGAGGTGTTGAACCCCTGCAGGTGGTAGTAGCCGGTGACGACCCCGTTGCCGTGGTCGATCTTGACCCGGTTGCCGGAGGCGTGGTGGTACTCGACCGCGACGACGGTGCCGGACTTGGCCGCGTGCACCGGGGTACCGCAGGAGGCACCGAAGTCGACGCCGTCATGGCCCTTGTAATAGCCGAGAACGGGGTGGACGCGGCCGCCGTAGCCGGAGGTGATCGTGCCGTTGACGGGACGGACGTAGCCGGAGCCGCCGATGGGAGCCGCCGCGCCGGAGCCGTCGACCTCGACCGCCTCGGGTTCGGGTTCGGGCTCAGGGAGGGAGACCTCGATGCCGGTGCCCTGCTCTGCAGGCTCCTCGGCGGCGGCCTCGTCGGACGCGGGAGCGGTGCGCTCCTCGGAGCGGCTGGCGCCGTCCTCCTCGGTGCGGGTCTCGACCGCAGCATCGACGGTCGCGGCGGCCTCGGCGGCGGGCAGCGCCACCGGGGCGATGGCGGCAGCGGGCTGCGCGGCGACGGCAGCGGGCTGAGCCTGCGCCACGGTCTCGCCCTGCGGGGCGGCCTCATCGATCCCGGCCGCGGCGGCAGCCAGCGGAGCGGCGATGGTGGCGGTGGCCAGGACTCCCAGGACACCCGCCTTCAAGGCACCCGAAGAGAGTGCAGAATCGCGATGGGTCCCTCCGACTGCGCGGTGCTTGCGCACTGCTGCGCGTCCGTCGGCGCGATGATTCGCCACGTGTTGACCTCTTCCATTGCGACTGCGTAGTTCCCGTTCAAGCCTCTGTCCGAACGCGACGCCGGACAGGGGAAGTACGCGTCGCCGAACAACCTCGACCAAACTACGTGCCGCTCGGGGCGCCCGACGAGCAGGTCAACCGGGTCATTGCCAAGTTTTTGCCGAGATGCCATAAAGGTTGCCCGATCTTGACGCGAGGGCGCCCAGCCAGGGGTTCGCATCACGTCCGGAGGCTCGGGAGTGCCCCGTGCGTCACATTCCGGCGCGGCACCCGTCGCTGCGGTTCCTGCCGCTGCGATACCCGCCGTCACGCGCCGGGTGCCGGGCCGGTCGCAGGTCCCCACCTGCCCGGCCGTTACCCGGAGGGATCCAGGCAGCGCCGTCTAGAGTGTCCCCATGCCGACCCCGGACAAGACAGCAGCCACCGGAAACGCCCCCGTGCGCGTGGTGGTGATCGAGGACGAGCCCACGATCACCCGTGCGATCGCCGACCGGCTCACCGCCGAAGGGTGGGAGGTCTCCACCGCCCTGGACGGTCCGTCCGGAGTGCGGACGGTGGCCGAGGTGCGACCCGATGTGGTGGTGCTGGATGTGATGCTCCCGGGCTTCGACGGGCTCGAGGTGTGCCGCCGGATCCAGGCCGACGAGCCGGTCCCGGTGCTCATGCTCACCGCGCGCGACGACGAGACCGACATGCTGGTGGGCCTCGGCGTGGGCGCGGATGACTACATGACCAAGCCCTTCTCGATGCGCGAGCTCGTCGCCCGCCTCAAGGCGCTGCTGCGACGGGTGAGGCGCGCCGGTGCACCGGCCCCCACCGAGGCGGAGAAGCAGGAGGCTCTTGAGTTCGGGGACCTGGTCATCGACCGGGCCGGCCGCAGGGTGATGCGCGCTGGGGCCCCCGCCCATCTGACGCCCACCGAGTTCGATCTGCTGCTGTGCCTGGCTGGAGCGCCCGGCACCGTCCTGACTCGCGAGCAGCTGCTGGCGGATGTCTGGGACTGGGTGGACGCGACCGGAACCCGCACCGTGGACTCCCACGTCAAGGCGCTGCGCCGCAAGCTCGGCGCCGACCTGGTGCGCACGGTCCACGGAGTCGGCTACGCCCTGGAGATCCCCGAGGACCCGGAGGCGGGCGCGGAGGCTCCGGGCACGAGTGCAGGGACCACACCGGACCTCTCCTCGATGGCGACCCCCAACCTTCCCACCGACGGCTCGTGAGCTCCCCCCGGGGCGGGGTGCCCGGCTCTTCTCGGCGCCGCGTCCCCGAGCGGCTCGACGTGCGCCCCCTGGATCGTTTCCGCTCCTTCAAGGTCAAGCTCGGCATCCTGGTCGCGGCGAGCGTGAGCGTCGCAGCGCTGCTCACGCAGGTGAGCATCCGTGCCGGCATCGAACCGCTGCTCGCGCTGCCCCTGGTGGTGATCGCCGCGCTGGTCTTCACCCAGCTGCTGGCCCGCGGCATGACCTCGCCGCTGCGCGAGATGACCGGCGCCGCCCAGGCCATGGCCCGCGGCGACTACAGCCGAGAGGTGCGCACCAGCAGCCGCGACGAGGTGGGTCAGCTGGCCGCAGCGTTCTCCACGATGGCCTCTGAGCTCGAGCAGACCGACCGGATGCGCCGGGACCTGGTCGCCAACGTCTCCCATGAGCTGCGCACCCCGGTCGCCGGGCTGCGCGCGCAGCTGGAGAATCTCGTGGACGGGGTCACCGAGCCCGACCCCGCCGCTCTCGAGGTGGCGCTGAACGAGACCGAGCGGCTCTCCCAGCTGGTGGGCCACCTGCTGGATCTCTCCCGTCTGGATGCCGGGGTGGTCGAGCTGGATCTCGAGGCCGTCGAGCTCACTCCGTTCCTCCACGAGGTGGTGGACGCCGCGTCCCTGGCCTCGGGCGGCCGCGACGTGAGGTGGATCGTCGAGGTCGATCCTCCCGACCTGTCGGTCGCGGCGGATGCGGCCCGCTTGCATCAGGTCATCCACAACCTGCTCGAGAACGCCGCCCGGCACTCCCCCGTCGGCGGTCGGATACATATCTCCGCGGTGCGCACGGGAACGGACCGAGGGGTGCGGATCGACGTGCACGATGAGGGCCCGGGCATCGCGCGCGAGGACCGCTCCCGCGTGTTCGAACGATTCCAGCGAGGGGGCTACGCCGACTCCTCGGGAGGCACCGGCCTGGGCCTGGCGATCGCCCGATGGGCGGTGGGCCTGCATGGCGGCACGATCGAGGTGCTCGACGACCCCCGCAGCCGGGACGACCAGGACGGCCGCTCCTCGCTGATCCGAGTTGTGCTCCCGGGGGACGCGCCCCTGGTCTGACAGGGTGATCCTGGCCTGACAGGGTGATGTCAGGCACCTCACCCCCTCTGTTCCTGCCGAGGAGGCGGCGTCCGCGCACGTCGGGCACCGTCTGCCGTTAGGCTGAGCCCATCCGTATCTCTCGACCGTGAGAAGGCTGGCGATCTCAGAGTGTCACAGCAGACACAGGACTCCGATTCTGCGGAGTTCGGCCCGAATCAGTGGCTCGTGGACGCGCTCCGCGAGCAGTGGCGTGAGGATCCCTCGAGCGTCGACCCGAGCTGGGCGGAGTACTTCTCCACCCACACGGTGAACGCCGAGCCCTCGGCCCCTCCCGAGTCCTCCTCGAGTACCGACTCCCCCTCGAGCTCCTCCGAGACGTCGACGACGACGCCTCCGAAGAGCTCCGAGAGCTCGCCCGTCGCCCAGGAGCAGGACGCTTCTGCCGCGAAGGCATCCGCCGCTAAGGCCGATCCCCCGCCGGCGCAGCCCGCCGAGGCGGCGTCTGCAGCGGCCTCCCCTGCCCAGTCCTCCCCGTCCTCCCCGTCCTCCTCGTCGGCCGCAGCTCCAGCGTCCGCCTCCCAGCCCGCGAAGGAATCCCCTGCCGTGAACGACCATCCCGCGAAGTCAGCCTCCAAGGCACCGGCGGTCTCCACCACCTCGGACCGTCCCGCGAAGGTCCCCACCACCACGTCGCAGATCCCTGCCGTCGAGCTGCGCGAGCCCGAGGTCGTCAAGCTGCGCGGCCCTGCCGCGGCGATCGTGCGCAACATGGCCGAGTCCCTCGAGGTGCCCACGGCCACCTCGGTGCGTGACGTGCCGGTGAAGCTGCTGTTCGACAACCGCATCGTCATCAACAACCATCTCAAGCGCCACCGCGCCGGCAAGGTCTCCTTCACCCACCTCATCGGCTGGGCGATGATCGAGGCGATCACCGAGATCAACGACATGAACAACGGCTTCGATGTCGACGAGAAGGGCAAGCCGCTCCTCCTCAAGCGGGAAGACATCAACTTCGGCCTCGCCATCGACATGCCACGGCCCGACGGCTCGCGCGGCCTGGTGGTGCCGAGCATCAAGGCAGCCCAGCGCTTCGACTTCCGCGGCTTCTGGAAGGCCTATGAGGAGGTCGTCAAGAAGGCCCGCGCCGGCAAGCTCACCATGGACGATTTCGCGCACACCACGGTGTCGCTCACCAACCCGGGAGGCATCGGCACCGTCCATTCGATCCCGCGGCTCATGCAGGGCCAGGGCGTGATCGTGGGCGTCGGGGCGATGGACTACCCCGCCCAGTTCCAGGGCGCGAACCCCGCCACCCTCGCGGAGCTCGCGATCTCGAAGGTCATGACGCTGACCTCGACCTACGACCACCGCATCATCCAGGGCGCCGCCTCGGGCGAGTTCCTCAAGCGGATGGGCGACAAGCTGCTGGGCAAGGACGGCTTCTACGACCGTGTCTTCGTCTCGCTGCGGCTTCCGTACCAGCCGGTGCGCTGGGTGCCGGACAACCCCTTCAAGCACACCACCTCGGAGCGCCTGGCCCGGGTGATGGACATGATCCATGCCTACCGCGTGCGCGGGCACCTGATGGCGGACACCGATCCCCTCCAGTACAAGGTGCGCACCCACCCGGATCTCGATGTCGAGACCTATGGCCTGACCCTGTGGGACCTGGACCGCACCTTCCCCACCCGTGGGCTGGGCGGCAAGGACGAGATGTCGCTGCGGGACATCCTCGGGGTACTGCGCAATGCGTACTGCCGCACCATCGGTGTGGAGTACATGCACATCTCCGACCCGGAGGAGCGTGACTGGATCCAGCAGCAGATGGAGACTCCGCGCAAGCCCTTCGACAAGACCGAGCTGACCCACATCATGGATCGGCTCAATGCGGCGGAGGCCTTCGAGACCTTCCTGCAGACCAAGTTCGTGGGCCAGAAGCGCTTCTCGCTGGAGGGCGGCGAAGCCGTCATCCCGATGCTGGATGCCGTCCTGCATGGCGCCGCGCACAACGGTCTCGAAGAGGTCTGCATCGGCATGTCCCACCGAGGCCGCCTCAACGTGCTCTCGAACCTCGCCGGGAAGAGCTACGGTCAGATCTTCCAGGAGTTCGAGGGCAACTACGGCAAGAAGCTCGGCTCCGGCGACGTCAAGTACCACCTGGGCACCGAGGGTACCTACACCTCGCATGACGGCGAGTCCACCAAGGTGTACCTCGCAGCGAACCCCTCTCACCTGGAGGCCGTGAACCCGGTCCTCGAGGGCATCGTCCGCGCCAAGCAGGACCGTCTCGAGCGGCCCGAGGAGTTCCCGGTGCTCCCGGTCCTCGTGCACGGTGATGCGTCGTTCGCTGGCCAGGGAGTGGTCACCGAGACCCTCAACCTCTCGGAGCTGCGCGGTTACCGCACGGGCGGCACCATCCACGTGATCATCAACAACCAGATCGGTTTCACCACGCTGCCGGACTCCTCGCGCTCCTCGTACTACTCCACGGATGTCGCCAAGTCCACGCAGCTGCCGATCTTCCACGTCAACGGCGACGATCCGGAGGCCTGCGTGCGGGTCGCCGAGATCGCCTTCGAGTTCCGTCAGAAGTTCCAGCGCGATGTCGTCATCGACATGGTCTGCTACCGCCGCCGCGGGCACAACGAGGGGGACGATCCCTCGATGACCCAGCCCGAGATGTACAAGCTGATCTCGGAGAAGCCCTCCACGCGCAAGCTGTACATGGAGGCGCTGATCGAGCGCGGAGACCTCACCGAAGAGGAGACCGAAGGGCTGGTTCGCAACTTCCAGGATCACCTGGATGAGGCGTTCGCCTCCACGCGCGGGGGCGCTGCGAGCTCTTCGGACACGGACACGGTCAATGGCCTGGAGCTGCCGGACGCTCAGCAGGACGCTGCGGAGCCCGAGGAGGTGCGCACCGCCCTCGATCCCGCCGTGCTCGAGCAGATCGGCAAGGCGCACACCGACATCCCGGGTTCGTTCACCGTCCACCCCAAGCTGATGACGGTGCTCCAGCGCCGCACGCAGATGTCCACCTCCGGCAAGATCGACTGGGCCTTCGGCGAGCTGATCGCCTTCGGCTCGCTGCTGCTCCAGGGGCATCGGGTGCGACTGGCGGGCCAGGACTCCCGACGCGGCACCTTCGTGCAGCGCCACAGCGTGCTCATCGACCATGAGAACGGTGACACCTGGACCCCGCTGTCCTACCTCTCTGACGACCAGGCTCGCTTCAATGTCTACGACTCCTCGCTCTCGGAGTTCGCGGCACTGGGCTTCGAGTACGGCTACTCGGTCGAGAGCCCGAACTCCCTGGTGCTGTGGGAAGCGCAGTTCGGCGACTTCGTCAACGGCGCGCAGACCATCATCGACGAGTTCATCTCCGCCTCCGAGCAGAAGTGGGGCCAGAACTCGAGCGTGGTGATGCTGCTCCCGCACGGCTACGAGGGCCAGGGACCGGACCACTCCTCCGCCCGCATCGAGCGCTTCCTGCAGCTGTGCGCGGAGGAGAACATGCGGGTGGCGGCCCCGTCGACCCCTGCGAGCTACTTCCACCTGCTGCGCAAGCAGGCGCTCGCAGAGCCCAAGAAGCCGCTGGTGGTCTTCACCCCGAAGTCGATGCTGCGCAACAAGGCAGCGGTGAGCGGCGTGGAGGACTTCACGACCGGGACCTTCGAGCCTGTCCTGCCGGACACCACCGTGGACCCGGCCGGGGTGCGTCGCGTGCTGATCGCCTCCGGCAAGGTCTACTGGGACCTGGCCGCCCGCCGCGAAAAGATGGGCACTACCGACACTGCGATCGTCCGCGTCGAGCAGCTCTACCCGCTGCCCAGCGAGCAGCTGAAGAAGGCGCTGGACGGCTACCCCGACGCCCACCTGGTGTGGGTCCAGGAGGAGCCGCAGAACCAGGGCGCCTGGAGCTTCATGGCGATGAACTTCGCGGTCGAGGTCGGTCGCACGCTGCGGGTCGTCGCCCGAGCGGCCTCCGCCTCCCCCGCCACCGGCTCGAACGCGACCCACAAGGTCGAGCAGGAGGATCTGCTCGATCGGGCCTTCGACGCCTGATTCCTCGCGGGTCACGGGTTCGCCCGTGGCCCGCGACGCGGTTAGTGTTGACGCCGTTAGTGTTGAGGTCCCCGTCCCCGTCCAGGAGGTCCCGGTGCCCACCGTGCCCATGACGCTCGCCCCGCATCCGGAACCCCGGATCCGCATCATCGCGCTCGGAGACGAGCTCCTCGCCGGGGTCGGTGACGCCCGCGCACTGGGCTGGCTCGGACGAGCGGTGGCCAGCGAGCAGGGTGCGGACAGCCGCATCGACGTCTTCACCGCGGCACTGCCCGCGCAGAGCTCCGCGGACCTGGCCGAGCGCTGGGACGAAGAGGTGCAGCGTCGCTTCTCGACCCAGGGGCAGGCCGACGGATCGATCGATCATCGGGTGGTGGTGGCCATGGGACGCGGCGACGTCGAGGCGGGGATCTCCCTGGCCCGCTCGCGCCTGAACCTCGCCAAGATCCTCGACGGGCTGGAGCGTCTGCGGATCCCCGCGTTCGTGGTCGGCCCGCCGCCCAGCCGCGACCCGGGGACCACGAGCTCCGTCCGTGAGCTCTCCGCAGCCTTCGAGGACGTCTGCTCCCGTCGTCGGATCCCCTTCGTCGACACCGTCGGCGGTCTGACGGGTCACGACCAGTGGGAGAGCGACCTGTCCCGCTCACCGGGCGACCATCCGGGGCAGACCGGCTACGGGCTGATGGCCTGGCTGGTGCTGCACGCCGGCTTCGGCTCCTGGCTGGGCACCTCATCCTGACTCACCCGCCCCTGAGCAGGGACGAGGCCGAGTGACCTCGGACTCAGCAAAGTTCATGCGCCCCCTCCGGGAGACTCCAGGGGCGGCGTGATGTGGCACAATCGTCGGGTTCCCCCGGGCGAAGAAAGGAGATCGTGATGAGCAAGCGAGGACGCAAGCGCAAGGCTCGCCGCAAGAGCGGCGCGAATCACGGCAAGCGCCCCAACAGCTGACCGTGACGTCGCCACGAGCGACATGACGAAGGGCCCCTCCCATCGCGGGAGGGGCCCTTCGTCATGCCTGCGCTCGTCATGCCTGCGTCGGCGCCCGAAGGCAGTCTCTTCGCGGCGGCGCCACTCTCCGTCAGTCGGAGTCGGGATACGTGCGACGGGTGGTGGTCGAGCTGGTGGTGATGCGCACTGTGCTGCCGTCGACCTCGGTGCGGGTCACCGAGACGGTCCGGCACTGCACGGCGATGCGCTCGCGGAGCTCGGAGGGTGCGCGATCCGCACAGCTGCGGCGCACCAGCTCCTTCACCCGGCGCACCTGCTCCCACTCATCGGCGCATTCCGGGCAGTCCACGGTGTGGCGCTGCATCTTCTCCACCATCTCCCGGGGAAGCTCACCGTCGAGCGCCTCTTCGAGCCCGTAGCGAAGATCCCGTCGCGGCCGCTGCCCGGCATCCTCACGCCCTGCGTCGTCGCTGTCACGCCCTGCGTAGTCGCTGTCGCTCATCGTTCCTCCTCCCGATCGTCCGACGAGGTGATCGTCTGGTCCCGCACATCCGTCTCGGCTTCCGTCGTGGCGCCCGGCCCGGAACCTGCCCCTGTATCCGACCCGGTGCTCGACCTTGTGTCCGACCCGGTCTCCGTGGGGTCCTCTCGCAGGAAGCCGCTGCGGTAGGCATAGTCGGAGAGCTGCTCGCGCAGCTGTCGGCGCCCGCGGTGCAGGCGCGACATGACCGTGCCGATCGGGGTGTCCATGATCTCGGCGATCTCCTTGTACGCGAAGCCCTCCACGTCGGCGAGATAGACGGCGATGCGGTAGTCCTCCCGCAGCTCGCCCAGCGCATCTTTGACCGCCGAGTCGGGGAGGCTGTCGAGCACCTCGGTCTCCGCCGAGCGGAGACCGCTGCTGGTGTGGCCCGCGACCTCCGCCAGCTGCCAATCCTCGACCGTGTCGGTCCAGGCCTCCTTCGGCCTGCGCTGCTTCTTGCGGTAGATCGAGATGTAGCCGTTGGTCATGATCCGGTACAGCCAGGCGCGCATGTTGGTGCCCGGGGTGAACCGATCACGAGCACGGAAGGCCTTGACGAAGGTGTCCTGGACCAGATCCTCCGCGTCATGCGGGTTGCGAGTCATCCGCAAGGCGCCGCCATAAAGGGAGTCCAGGTGCGACAGCGCCTCGGTCTCGAAGTCGAAATCCTGCACGTCGTCAGGGGCTGGGATCGTCGGCGCCCGGTCAGCCTCAGGGGGGCCTGCCTCGGGCGGGCCGGCCTCAGGGCTCGGGGTGGCATCAGTCTGGATCATCGTCCTCCAACCTACGCCACGGGGCCGGGTCGGAGCGTGCTCGAGCACAGTCACGGACATACATCGTCTCCTCTCCCGGCATCCGCCGGAGTCTCGCGGGATCGTCAGGGGCGGCCAAGTCCGTCCCCTCCATGCACCCGGTGCAACGCAAGAGGCCCGGCGGATGTTCCCTCCGCTGTAGTCTGGACGCCGGTGAGCTGCCCGACACGGCCGGCTCACCGGACCTGCTGACACCCGTCAAGAACGTGAGGACACCATGGCCCTGGTCCGCCGCATCGCACGACCGCTGCTCGCCGCTCCCTTCATCTTCGAAGGTGTGCGCACCGCACTCCACCCCGAGCGGGAGATCGATGTCTACCCGCAGGCCTTCGACGCGGTCGATTCTGCGATCGCCAAGAGCTCAGCGCCCGGCTTCGTCGATGCGCGCACCGTGATCCGCGCTGCCGGCGCGGTCGCGGCCGGCGCCGGCGTCCTGTACGCCACCAACCGTTACCCGCGCGCCGCGGCGGCGACGCTGCTGTTGACCACCTCGATCGGCTGGGCCGGACGCAAGAAGGTCTGGGAGCTGCGGGGCGAGGAGCTGACCCATGAGGTCCAGTCGATCCTCACCGACGCCGGGCTGCTCGGCGGCGTGCTGCTGGCAGTGGTGGATCACGATGGTCGTCCTTCGCTGGGCTACCGCGCGAACAAGTTCGTCGAGCGCAGCCAGAAGAAGGCCGCTGCGACGCAGCGTGAGCTCGAGAAGAAGGCCGACAAGCTGGAGAAGAAGGCGAAGGGCGCAGTGCAGACAGCACAGAAGCAGCTCTCCGTCCAGCAGGGTTGACCTTGATGGCTTCCGAGGTGCTGTGGAACGCACCTGTTGCTGACGAACCCGTCGACGCGCTGGTGCGGGTCCCGGGATCGAAGTCCCTGACCGCGCGCTGGATGCTGCTGGCGGCCGCCGCGGACGAACCCTCGACGCTGCGTGGCGCCCTGGTCTCCCGCGACACCCGGCTGATGCGCGATGCGCTCGAGCGACTCGGCGCGGTGCTGGTGGTGCAGGACGGCTCCCTGCAGGTGACACCGCTTCCGCCCCCTGCCGAGCATCCTGCCGACCCGATCGAGATCCACACGGGTCTGGCGGGGACGGTGATGCGGTTCGTGCCGATGCTCGCAGCCCTCCATCACGGAGACGTCCGCTTCACCGGGGACGACGCCGCGCTGCAGCGTCCGATGGATGCGGTCATCGACGCCCTGCGGCAGCAGGGCGTCGAGATCACCGAGCACGGACAGCCCGGGCATCTGCCTCTGACCGTGCACGGCACCGGGCGCCTGCGCGGCGGCCGGATCGAGGTCGACGCCTCTGCCTCCAGCCAGTTCGTCTCCAACGTGCTGCTGGTCGCCGCGCGTGCCGAGACGGATGTGGAGCTGGTGCACGTGGGCCAGGTGCTGCCCTCGCTGCCGCACATCGAGATGACGCTGGAGACGATGCGTCAGGCCGGGATCCAGGCCTCTCATCGCATCGACGACCAGGGTCGGCACAGCTGGAGCGTGAGCGCCGGGCCTATCCGACCGGTGCAGGTCTCCATCGAGCCGGACCTGTCGAACTCCGGCCCCTTCCTGGCCGCGGCGATGGTCACCGGCGGCACGATCGCGGTTGACGACTGGCCCGAGACCACGACCCAGCCGGGGGATGCCTACCGGGAGCTGCTGAGCCGGATGGGCGGTGAGATCTGGCGTGAGGACGAGACGCTCTGCGTGAAGGGCACCGGGAAGATCCGTGGCATCGACGCGGATATGTCCGCGGTCGGCGAGCTGGTGCCCACCATGGCGGCGCTCTGCGCTCTCGCGGACTCTCCGTCCCGGCTGACCGGAGTCGCGCATCTGCGCGGCCACGAGACCGATCGGTTGAAGGCCCTGGCCACTGAGCTGTCGAAGATCGGGGCACGCACCGTCGAGCTGGAGGACGGGCTGGAGATCCACCCGGGGCCGCTGCATGGCGAGGTGTTCGAGAGCTACGAGGATCACCGCATGGCCACTGCCGGCGCGATCATCGGGCTCAGGGTTCCGGACCTGCGGGTGGTCAACATCGGCACCACCCAGAAGACCCTCCCCGACTTCGTCGGGATGTGGCTGGCGATGCTCCACCCGGAACCGGCGGTGGACGACGCGTGAGCCGCTCGGCCCGCGAGTACGACGAGAGCGATATCCGCGTCCGCCCCAGCAGGCGCGGCTCGCGGCCTCGTACCAAGGACCGGCCCAAGCATGAGGACGCCGTCACCGCCCGCGTGGTCTCCGTGGACCGCGGGCGGTGGCGGACGATCGTCGAGGAGGGCACCGGAGCGGAGCGCGCGGTCACCGCGATGCGTGCCCGTGAGCTCGGCCGCTCCCCCATCGTTCCCGGCGACCTGGTCGGCCTGGTCGGGGACATCTCTGGGCGTGATGGGTCGCTGGCCCGCATCGTGCGCATCCAGGAGCGCAGCTCCTTCCTGCGCCGCAGCGCCGATGACGACGACCCGACCGAGCGCCCGCTGGTCGCGAACGTCGATCTGATGGTGATGGTGACCGCTGTCGCCGATCCCGAACCGCGCGGCGGCATGGTCGACCGCTGCCTGGTCGCGGCTTATGTCGCCGGCGTCGATGCCCTGCTGGTGCTCACCAAGACCGATCTGCGCTCCCCCGACTCGTTCCTCACCGCCTATGCGCCGCTGGGGCTCGATCATGTGCGGACGCGACGGGAGTTGCCCGAGGAGGCGGCCGAATCCGGGCGTCCCGGGCAACCCGGGATCGTGGGCCTGGAGGAGCTGCGCGAGCGGCTCTCCGGGCGGGTCAGCGTGCTGATCGGGCACTCGGGCGTGGGCAAGTCGACGCTACTGAATGCCCTGGTCCCCGGTACCGACCGGGCGATCGGAGTGGTCAACGACGTCACCGGCCGGGGCCGCCACACCTCCTCCTCAGCGCTCGCGATGGCGCTGCCGGAGGACGACGGCTGGGTGATCGACACTCCCGGCGTGCGCTCCTTCGGGCTGGGCCATGTGGACCCCGAAGAGCTGCTGGAAGCCTTCACAGACCTCGCGGAGCTCGCCGAATGCTGCCCCCGTGGCTGCACCCATCTCGAGGACGCGCCGGACTGTGCTCTGGATGCGCTGGTCGAAGGCGGCAAGGCGGGAACCGCCGGTCCTGCCCGTCTGCTCTCCTACCGGCGCCTGGCCACCGCGCTGCGCAAGAACGATCCCTGGGAGCTGTGAACGCAGCGCGGAGAAGCCGCCGCTGCGCCGCGCAGGTGGCTTCCCGAGGGTCCGCGTCGCTGCGGGAAGCAGGCGGGCACGGGTCGTAGTGTGGGCGCATGTCGAGTCGATTCGCCGATGACCTGCGCCTGGCCCATGTGCTCGCCGATGCCGTGGACCAGCTGACCATGTCCCGCTTCAAGGCACAGGACCTCGAGGTCTCCACCAAGCCGGACCTCACCGAGGTCACCGATGCCGACCGCGCCGCCGAGCAGCTGGTGCGCTCTCAGCTCTCGCGCTCACGCTCCCGGGATCAGGTGATCGGTGAGGAGTTCGGCTCCACCGGTGCGTCGCCGCGTCAGTGGGTCATCGACCCCATCGACGGGACCAGCAACTTCGTGCGCGGCGTGCCCGTCTGGGGCACGCTGATTGGCCTCATCGAGGATGGCCGCCCCGTGGTGGGCCTGGTCTCTGCGCCAGCGTTGAACCGGCGCTGGTGGGGCGGCGAGGGCGCAGGGGCGTGGACGGGCTCGCGGATCAACAGCGCCTCTCGCCTTCAGGTCTCCTCCGTCGACTCGATCGAAGAGGCCTCGCTGTCCTACTCCTCCCTGCACGGCTGGGCGGATCAGGACCGGCTCCCGCAGATGCTGAACCTCATGCAGCGCTTCTGGCGCACGCGCGCCTATGGTGATTTCTGGTCCTACATGCTCGTGGCGGAGGGCGCGGTGGATGCGGCCTGCGAACCGCAGCTCGCCCTGCAGGACATGGTCGCGCTGGTCCCGATCCTCACCGAGGCCGGCGGCCGCTTCACCTCGCTCGAGGGTGAGGACGGCCCCTTCGGCGGCAGTGCGGTGGCGACCAACGGTCGCCTGCATGAGGAGATCCTCGAGGCGCTCGCGGCCCGCGACTCCTGAGGACGCGAATACTGAGTTTTCCGCTCCTGGTCCGGGCGGGAGATCCGAACGGGCGCCCACGGAGTCAACCTCGTCGCGGCGACCGCGGCGTCCACGCGGGGACCTTCGTCATCGGGCCCCAGGCCGTCTCGGTAGACTCGGGGCACTGTGCCCCCGAACTGTGAAGGGAATCCTTCTCCATGACCGTCAAGCGCGTCGCCCTCCTGACCGCAGGTGGCTATGCCCCCTGCCTGTCCTCCGCCGTCGGCGGTCTCATCGAGCGGTACACCGAGCTCGTGCCCGACGTCGAGATCATCGCCTACAAGCACGGCTACTGGGGCCTGCTCTCCGGCGAGAAGATCGTGGTGGACGACGAGGTGCGTGCGAAGGCCGGCCTGCTGCACAACTACGGCGGCTCCCCCATCGGCAACTCCCGCGTGAAGCTCACCAACACCGCGGATCTGGTCAAGCGCGGCCTGATCCAGGAGGGCGAGAACGCCCTCGAGGTCGCGGCGAACAAGCTCAAGGCCGACGGCGTGGACGTGCTCCACACCATCGGCGGCGACGACACCAACACCACGGCCGCGGATCTCGCGAAGTTCCTGCACGAGAACGGTCACGAGATGCAGGTCGTGGGCCTGCCCAAGACCATCGACAACGACATCGTGCCGATCAAGCAGTCGCTCGGTGCGAAGTCCGCCGCAGAGCAGTCGAGCATCTTCGCGCAGAACATCATCGCCGAGCACGGCTCGAACCCGAAGATGCTGATCATCCATGAGGTCATGGGCCGTGCCTGCGGCTACCTCACCGCACAGGCGGCCGAGTACTACCAGACCTGGCACTCCCAGCAGGAGTGGCTGCCCGGGATCGGGCACCGCGCCGAGCGCTGGGACGTGCACGCCGTGTTCCTGCCCGAGCTGAAGCTCGACATCGAGGCCGAGGCCGAGCGCCTCAAGGTGGTCATGGACGAGGCCGGCTGCGTGAACATCTTCCTCTCCGAGGGTGCGGGCATCCCCGAGATCGTCGCCGAGATGCAGGCGCGCGGCGAGGAGCCCGAGAAGGACCCCTTCGGCCACGTCAAGATCGACACCATCAACCCCGGCCAGTGGTTCGCGAAGCAGTTCGCCGAGAAGCTCGGCGCCGAGAAGGTCATGGTCCAGAAGTCCGGCTACTTCTCCCGCTCCGCGAAGGCGAACCCCGAGGACATCCGCCTGATCAAGTCGATGACCGACTACGCGGTCCAGGTCGCTCTCGAGGGTGGCTCGGGACTGATCGGGCACGATGAGGAGCGCGGGGATGTGCTGCGCGCCGTCGAGTTCGAGCGGGTCGCCGGGCACAAGGCCTTCGACATCTCCCAGCCCTGGTTCCATGAGGTCATGGAGCGCACCGGCCAGAAGATCGTCGCGGCTGAGAAGCACTGAGCCTCTCCATGATGTCCGGGCGGAGATCCTCATGAGCAGCTCCCGCCCGCGCGTGCGCACCTGGCGCCGCACCCTTCGCGCGCTCGCCCTGACCGGGCGGGCGCGCGATGCGCGTCTCGGGGCCACTGAACCCGCCTGGTCCGGTCCGGAGACGGGCTCCCCCGACCCGACTGTCCATCACCTCGGGCCCGGACCGGGCGCCACCGCGCTCAAGGCGGACCACGGCCCGCTCGCCCCACCGCAGCTGCTGAGGCCCAGTCAGGGGCGGCTCGGCGACTGCTGGGTGATGGCCTCGATGCTCGCGATCCATGAGACGGCTCCGGAGCGTCTGCGTGCTCTCCTCTCTGCCGAGGAGGAGGGCATCGTCACGGTGCGGCTGCCCGCGGTGTCGGTCCCGATCCGCGTGGATCGGATGCTGCCGGTCGATGAGCAGGGGATCTTCCAGTACGGCCGACGGGACGGCGCGAACCCGGGCTGGGTGGGCGTGCTCGAGAAGGCGATCGCCGCCCATGTGGCCGGGGACTACCGCTTCCTGCAGCGCGGCTTCGCCCGTTTCGGCTTCGAGCTGCTGCTGGGCGAGCGGGTCCACTCCCAGCTGCGGATGCCGAGCGCCGCGCAGATCATCACCTGGCGCGACGAGGGGCGGGCGATCGCCGCCTCCACCCATCCGCTCAGCTCGCGTGTTCCCACCGCCGCCGGCCCGTTGCCCCGCAACCATGTGTTCGCGGTGGTCGGCGCGGATGCGCGCAGCGGTCATGTGCACCTGCGGAATCCCTGGCGCCCTGATCAGCTGCTGGTGCTCGATGCCCGCAGCTTCCGCCGCGGGTTCCTCTCGGTGGATGTGACCGCGCCGCTGCGGTGAGGCTCCACGGGGTGCCGGAATCGGACGGATGACCGGCGGGATCTGAACCCGTCACCTCCACGGCGCAGCGTGAGGAGCCGTTCAGCGTCCTGCTGCGTCGAGCCAGGCGTCGGCGATCAGGCGGTGCCCCGGCGGGGTGGGGTGCACGCCGTCCTCGGCGATGCTCTGCGGGGTGTGACCTGCCGCGAGGGCCGTGGCGAGCACCTGCTCGAGATCCACGATGCGGTGGCCGTGCTCCTGCGCGAGCCGGCGGATGATCGCCACCTTGCCGTCGAGGTCGCTGTGGATCCGCGTGCGCTCCTCGTCGATATCCGCGACGAACGGGATGATCATCAGCACCGGTGCCTCCGGCACCGAGGCGGCGAGCTGCGCGAGGAGGTGGCGGTAGCCCTGCTCGAACGATTCCTCGGTAACATGCTCACCCCGGGTGAAGCGGTGCCAGGAGTCGTTGACGCCCACGTAGATCGTCACCAGGTCGGGGGTGAGGTCCAGGCAGTCGGGGCCGAATCGAGCCTCGAGGTCGGCGACCTTGTCCCCGCCGATCCCGCGGTTGATCACCGTGGAGGTGGGCTCGTGGGCCGCGAAGTGCTCCGCGAGCAGACGGACGTAGCCGTGGCCGAGCTCCTCGGGGTCTTCTCGACGGCCGGCATCGGTGATCGAATCGCCGATGAAGAGCAGGGTGCGGGATGCGGGGGCGGTGGGCGCGGTCATGGCGGACATCGTGCCAGAAATGCGATTCGGATGCTCGAATGATCTGCGACCACTCGCCGCGACACGTCCAGCACTGTGCGGGTCGCGCAGTGCAACGGCTGGTGCTATCGCGACGTCGATACCCGGATCGGTGGCGTTCGGGGTCTTCAGCGACGGCTCTGACGAGGGCGATAACG